>NZ_JAXOFT010000060.1:0-1008 GCF_036409385.1 Thermomonas sp. LB-4
ACGTTGTTCAGTTGGATGCGGGTGATGGGTGGTCTGTAGCCGAGGCTGGCATGTGGTCGATGCCAGTTGTAATGATGAAGCCAGTCCTGCAGCGCGTGGGCACGCTGTTCGGAGCTGGCGTAGGAGCGGGCGTAAGCCCATTCGCGCAGGCTGGTCTGCACCAGCCGTTCAGCCTTGCCATTGGTGCGTGGGGTGTAGGGGCGCGTGCGCAGGTGGCGCATGCCCAAGCGATGGATCAGGCGGCGGAAGGTGCGCGATTTGTAGCAGGCGCCGTTGTCAGTCAGGACGCGCTCGAAGCGAACGCCCAGGCGGCGGTAGTAGCGCACCGCCCGCAGCAGCGCCCTGCACGCGCTGCTGCCGCGCTCGTCCGGTTCGATGGAGCCAAACGCCACGCGGGAATGGTCATCGATGGCCAGATGGACGTATTCCCAACCCATGCCATTGGAGTTGACCTGGCGATCGCCGGTGACCCGATGCCCCGGCTGTCGGAAGCGAGCGAGCTTCTTGATGTCCAAATGCAGCAGCTGGCCGGGCAAGGCGTACTCGTAGCGGTTCTCTGGAGCTGCAGGCTCAAGCTCCGCCAAACGGTGCAGTCCAGCGCGCCGCAACAGCCGGGCGATGGTGCTTGGGGCAACAGGCAGCTGCTCGGCGATCTGCCGGTACGTCTGCCGTGAGCGGCGTCGCTCCATGACGTGCTGCACGATCTCCGATGGCGTGGCATGCGGGCAGGCGCGTGGCCGAGAGGATCGGTCTACCAAGCCCTGGGGGCCTTCCTCCTTGAAACGCCTGAGCCACTTGTAGGCCGTACGGACGCTGACACCGGCTGCGTGCGCGGCCTCTTCGACGCGAAGGCCCTGAACAAGGATGCGGTTCACGAGCAGGGCTCGACCGCGCGGGCTCAAACGGGCATGTTTATGCAGGTTCATCCGGGGCTCCTGGGGCTGGGTTGGCTTCGTAACCCCCATCTTCCAGAGATGCCCCGGATGAACAACCTACTGAGAGATCACA
>NZ_JAXOFT010000061.1:0-981 GCF_036409385.1 Thermomonas sp. LB-4
GGGCGCGCACGCCGGGCTCTCGGCTCTTAGGCTAGGGGAAACTGAAGACATAAGGTGTTAGGCATCGGCTGAATTGCTTCTTTCGGTTCTTGGCGCAACCGGCTCTTCGCGCGCAATTCGCATCGCGCAGTTCCAAGTGATGTTTGTCAGGTGAAGCATCCACGCCGCGATCTGCTCTCGCCTCTTCAGGCTGTTTCTCGCTTCGGACTTGGTGCTGAAACAGATCCACCTAGCAAGCGGCCTCGTGCTGCCCTACAGTTTGCCTAACAAGTCGTTCAAGCCGAGCCCGCTTCGCGGTCTCGGACCGAACCGGACCGCAACGGGCGGGCCGGCTTAACTCAGGCGTTAGGTTGGCAGTGAAGTTCATGGCCGGCCTTGGCCTTCGCGTAGTTCACCGCGTCCTGCGCCGCTCTCTGCTCCGCCTCCAGCAATCGCTGGCGGCAATTCACAACCATGGCAGCGCCGAGTTTCACGCCGGCTTCGGCATTCCGCAGCACGCAATCCCAAGCCTTCGCCTCGGTCTTGTAGTGTGAGTTTTCGTATATCTGATTGCCTTCGCTGTCGTTGTCCGGCCATGCCGTCCCCTGAACTTCGCGGACTTCCATGCGGCTCGTATCGGCGTACCAAAGTGTTTGCACTTCAATCTCCTTTGCCTTGCCAACCTAACAATTCGTTCCATGCGAGGCCGCTTCGCGGCCCGCATGAACTCAGCCGTTATGCGTCGGTTGTGATGGGCTGAGCTGTGTTCCCGCTGCGCTGTCGGCTCGCGCACACCAGGCCATGTGAACTATTTCCACCAAGGCCTCGCAAAGCGGTCACGCCGCGAACTGTCCTCACCCCTTCAAACCGGTTCTCGCTTCGGAGCTTGTGTGGAAACAGATCCACCTAGAACACGGCTTCGTGTTGCACTACAGTCGCATAACAATTCATTCAAGCCGACGCCGCTTCGCGGCGCGGCTTAATTCAGCAACTGTCTTGTGA
>NZ_JAXOFT010000062.1:0-855 GCF_036409385.1 Thermomonas sp. LB-4
GCGTAGGCGCTCGGTGTCAGTCCGCCCAATGCCTTCTTCGGCCGCTCCTCGTTGTATTCCCGGCGCCAGGTTTCGATGACGGTCCGGGCGTGCAGCAGGTGGGGGAACCAGTGTTCGTTGAGGCACTCGTCGCGCAAGCGGCCGTTGAAGGATTCGACGTAGGCGTTCTGGTTCGGCTTGCCGGGTTGGATCAGACGCAGTTGCACTCCACGTTCGTGTGCCCAAGTGACCATGGCCTTGCCGCAGAACTCCTTGCCGTTGTCGGTGCGGATTACCTGCGGCAGGCCGCGGGCGAGTGCCAGACGGTCGAGCACGCGCGTCACGTTCAGTCCGGAGATCGCGCGCTCGACCTCAATCGCGATGGCCTCGTGGGTGGCGTCGTCGACGATCGTCAGGCACTTGATGACCCGACCTTCGGCGGTGCGGTCGAACACGAAGTCCATCGACCACACCTGATTGGCCGCCAGCGGCCGGATCAGCGGTTGGCGCTCGCCCGGCAACACCTTCTTGCGCTTGCGGCGACGCACCTGCAGCTTCGCTTCCTGGTACAGCCGTTCAACGCGCTTGTAGTTCACGAGCAGCCCTGCTTGCCTGAGCTTGAGGTGGATCATCCCGACGCCGTAGCGCTTGTGCCGCTGCGCCAGCGCCAGGATCCGCGCCCGCAACTCAATGTTGCGGTCCGGACGCGGCGCATAGCGGTAGGCGCTGGCGCTCATGCGCACCACCGCCAGCGATCGCCGCTCGCTCAGCCCCTTGTCCACCAGATGCCGCACCAGCTCGCGTCGAGCTGGTGCGGTCACCACTTTTTTCGCAGGGCGTCCTTGATCACGTCGTTCTCGAACATCTGCTCGGCCA
>NZ_JAXOFT010000063.1:0-824 GCF_036409385.1 Thermomonas sp. LB-4
TACGACGCCACGCCGAGGCCGCGAAGCGGTCTCGGCTTGAACGAATTGTTAGGCCGCTGAAGCCGGTGCTCTTTGCACCGACAACCTGGATCTGGGCTTGCCTTGACCCGCGTGAACCCACAACCCGAGCGGAGGCATAGCGGGTTTGAGCTATGCCGGAGCTTGGGCGAGCTGTTCTAGAACAGGCCGAGCACCTGAAGTCAAAAAAGTTCTTTAAGAGCTCTTGGCCCGAGAGATTGTCTTCTGCGGCCTAACACCTGAGTTAAGCCGAACCGTGTAGTGAAGACAAAGGCATGGCAAGCTCCTCCTGCCATGCCTTTGACGTAACGAAGCGGTTTCGGCTTGAACGCATTGTTAGGCCTCATCGCGGAAACACTGAAATGAGCTTGAGGCCTAGCCAAACTGCGGTGATTCCGAGGACAACACTGGCACCAGCATACAGCGCAGCCACTAAGAACTCACTGCGGCGCAATAGCAATAGTGCATCGAGGCCGAACGCGGAAAAGGTTGTGAACCCGCCGAGTAGGCCAGTGAAGAGGAACAGCCTCGTGCCTGGGCCAAACAACTCATAGCGCTCGGTGAGGCCAGCGAGAAGTCCGATGGCTAGGCAGCCAAGAAGGTTGACGGCGAACGTGCTGTAAGGAAAGCGCTCCTGCGCGGACAGGTGCAGCACGAGACCGCCAAGCTTGTAGCGGGCGACCGAGCCGATGAACCCTCCGAGACCGACCAGCAGGATGCCTTTCATGTGAGCGCCGATGATGTTCGTTGCTGAGGCCTAACGCCTTATGTCTTCAGTTTCCCCTAGCCTAAGAGCCGAGAGCCCG
>NZ_JAXOFT010000064.1:0-745 GCF_036409385.1 Thermomonas sp. LB-4
ATCCACTACCCATTTGGTGTTGGGTTCCAATGCGGCAAAGTCGCGCGCCAGGTGATTGCGGACATGGGCCGGGCGTACGCCTGAACGCTTATGTCGCCAGCGCCGCTTCTGCGGCACGCCCGACAGGTCGGCGCCCGCCATCAACCGGGCGACCCGGTTGAGACTGGCGGTCTCGCCTTCATAGCCCAGCACTTCGTGCATGCGCGGGGCGCCCATCACGCCGTCGCTGGCGGCATGGTGCTCGCGGATCTTCCCGAGCAACCTCGCGTTGTCCTGCGCGCGTGCGCCGGGTGAGCGCGTCGCCCAACCATGGAAGCCGCTGGGCGAGACCTTCAGGCAACGGCACATGAGCCGAACCGGGTACTGGTCGCGGTGGCGTCGGATCGCCTCGTACCTCAAGGCGATTCCTTGGCGAAGAACGCCGCCGCATCGCGCAAAAAATCCCGCTCCTTCTTCACCCGCGCCAGTTCCAGCTTGAGTGCCAGCAACTCCTGGTCGCGGGCGACGCCGTTGCCAGGGAAGGCCTTCTTGCCGACCACCTCCAGCTCGCGTCGCCATCGATGGAGCTGGTTGGCCCGAATGCCCAGGTCACGGGCAATCTGCGACACGCTTGCGCCCGGCAACCGGGTCAGACCGACCGCCTCGCGCTTGAACTCCTCGCTATAACGCTTTCTCTGCTGCATGACACTCCTCCTGCCCCATCATGAGGCTTAACTGAAGTGTCCGTGTTAGCGGGGTAGAACCC
>NZ_JAXOFT010000065.1:0-656 GCF_036409385.1 Thermomonas sp. LB-4
TGCGAGGACGTTACCACGACGCCGCGAAGCGGCGTCGGCTTGAATGAATTGTTAGCGCGCCGAAGCTGGCTGTTTGCCCGCTGCCGAGGGTGTGAAAGATTGCCAGGAGCTAAGAGATCTGACACCGCGCGGAGGTGTATCAGGTCCGAGATATGCCGGAGCGCGGGCGAGAGTGGATCAGAGAAGCTCTTGTGGCGTCTGTCCAAGACGCTCTTTGCTGAAATCTGCTTCTTCTGCGCGCTAACGGCTGAGGTCAGGCGGGCCGGCGAGAAACTTAATCCATGCGAGGCAATGACCCGGCCTCGCCTGCACCGATTTGTTAGGCGGCAACCACAACCAAACGAGGAAACAAACGATGTTGACCATGACCGTTGCAGAGATCCGCGATCTGGCCCGATTCGCTGGCCTGATGATCGACGACACCCTTGAGCCGTCGGATGACGAACTGGAGACGCTCATCACCGTCGGGCTTTGCCCTGCCGAAGGCATCCGAAACGATGGCGAGCCGTCCGATCCAGAGTCCGTGTCGCACTACAAGCACATGGCCTACTACACCGACTACCCCGACGAAGGCGGCATTGGCTTGGGCGACGAGATTGCCGCCTAACACCTGAGTTAAGCCGCGCCGCGAAGCGGCGTCGGCTTGAATGAATTGT
>NZ_JAXOFT010000066.1:0-593 GCF_036409385.1 Thermomonas sp. LB-4
AAAGAGAAGGAAGAAAGGGGAGGGAGGGGAGGAGGGAAGGAGGAGAAGAAAAGGAGAGGAGAGAGGAGAGGGAAAGGAGAAAGAAGAAGAGGGGAGAAGAGGGGGGGGGGAGGGAAGGAAGAGAAGGGGAAAAAAAGAAGAAGAAGAAGGAAGGAGGGAGGAAGGGAAGGAGAGGGGGAGAAAGGAAGGGAGAGAGGAGGGAAGAGGGAAGAAAAAAGGGAGGAGAAGGAGGAAGAAAGAAGGAAAAGAGAGGAAAGGAGAAAGAGGAAGGGGGAAAGGGAGGGGAAAAAGGAAGGGAGGAGAGAGAGGAGAGAGGAAAGAGAAAAAAGGGGGGAAAGGGAGAAGAGAAAGAGGAAGAAGGAAGAGAAGGGAAGGGGGAAAAGAGAAGAAGGAAGAGGAGGAAGAAGGAAGGGAAGGAGAGGAGGAAGGGGGGGAGGAGGGGAAAAGAAGAAGAGAAAAGGGAAGAAGAAAAGGAAGAAGAGAAAAAAAAGAGAAAAGAAGGGGAAAAGAGGGAAGAGGAGAGGAAAAGAGACGAGGGAGGCGAGCGCGCCCTGCGCCAGGCCGTGACCCGCGAGTCGCTGAGCCTGGAAGCC
>NZ_JAXOFT010000067.1:0-584 GCF_036409385.1 Thermomonas sp. LB-4
GAGGTGAGGCGCTATTGTCGCCGACAGGTGGCGAGTTGTTCAGACTTTCCCTAGCGCGTCCTCAACCTCGATCCCGAGGTAGCGCAGAGTGCTCTCGAGCTTGGTGTGGCCCAGAAGGATCTGGACGGCCCGCAGGTTCTTCGTGCGCCGATATATCAAAGATGCCTTCGTTCTACGCATGCTGTGCGTGCCGTAGTTGTGTCGGTCGAGGCCAATGGCAGTGACCCACGATGAGACGATACGAGCGTACTGCCTGGTCGATAGATGTCCGACATGCTTGGCTCGGCCAGGGAACAAGTATGCTCCAGGCATAATCTGAGCCTGCCGGGCCCACTCGGCAACCGAAGCTCTGGTTAAGTCCGTTAGCTCGAACTGCACCGGCCGATCAATCTTTCGCTGCAGCACGATCGCCCGCTTCGCGATCACTCCACCGTGGGACACATCTCGCAGTCGTAAGCTGACGAGGTCGCATCCCCTGAGCTTTGAATCAATAGCTAGGTTGAATAGAGCTAGATCCCGAACGTTCTTACCTAGGGAAGGTCTGATCAACACACTCTGAAGCTTCAATCTCGGGCCACAGAGCG
>NZ_JAXOFT010000068.1:0-582 GCF_036409385.1 Thermomonas sp. LB-4
TCAAGCCGCCGAAGGTTCTACTTTTGAAATGTCTGCTTGACGGGGAAGCTTACGATAGCAACAAGACAACCCCATTCCATCATCGCCACCTAACAATTCGTCCAAGCCGACTGCGCTTTGTGGCGGCTCGGTATTTTGGTTTCCGCTAAGCGCAGCGGCTTAACTCAGGCGTTAGCCAGCAAGGAGAGTCGGTCGTGCTTGGAGTAAGGCCAGCTGCAGTTGTCGTGGTTTGTTTAGCGCTCACTGGCTGCGCGCATAGCGGCGGCTCAGGCCCTGACGCCAACGTAGATCGGCTTGCCCGTGGGTTTATCCAAACCCTGTCGGAAGAGGATGTCGCAGCATTCCGGAACGCCGAAAGAAGCGATCTACCCATGTTCCACTTTGGCGCAGGCTCGCGGGTCCGCCAGCTCTACTTTGGTGCTGACGGAGAAGGCCGGAAGTTCTTGTGTACTCCGCGCAGATATTGCGACATAGATCGGGAGTCCATGCGTATAGTAGAGCGTGCCTGGCAGATTATTCGCGATGCTGGCTAACAATTCGTCCAAGCCGACGCCGCTTCGCGGCGCGGCTTAACTCAGGTGT
>NZ_JAXOFT010000069.1:0-574 GCF_036409385.1 Thermomonas sp. LB-4
ACCTCCTCCGACTACGACCGCGAGAAGCTGCAGGAGCGCGTGGCCAAGCTGGCCGGCGGCGTGGCCGTCATCAAGGTCGGTGCTGCCACCGAAGTCGAGATGAAGGAAAAGAAGGCGCGCGTCGAAGACGCCCTGCACGCCACCCGCGCTGCCGTGGAAGAAGGCATCGTCCCGGGCGGCGGCGTGGCCCTGATTCGTGCCAAGGCCGCGATCACCGACCTCAAGGGTGACAACGAAGACCAGAACCACGGCATCGCGATTGCCCTGCGTGCGATGGAAGCCCCGCTGCGCGAGATCGTCACCAATGCCGGCGAAGAGCCGAGCGTGGTGCTGAACCGCGTCGCCGAAGGCAAGGGCGCATTCGGCTACAACGCCGCCAATGGCGAGTTCGGCGACATGATCGAGTTCGGCATCCTGGACCCGACCAAGGTCACCCGCACCGCGCTGCAGAACGCGGCGTCCATCGCCGGCCTCATGATCACCACCGAAGCGATGGTGTCCGAGCTGCCGAAGAAGGAAGAGCCGGCAATGCCGGGCGGCGGCGGCATGGGCGGCATGGGCGGCATGGATTTCT
>NZ_JAXOFT010000006.1:0-144043 GCF_036409385.1 Thermomonas sp. LB-4
CAGCAAGTCTGCCCGGTCGGCCGTGCGCCTTTCCCCTCAGTTGGGAGAAGAACCATAAAAAAACCCGGCGCAAGGCCGGGTTTTTCGAATCACGCGTGGGCGTGGCTCAGAGCGGGCGGACCTGCTCGGCCTGCATGCCCTTCTGGCCCTTCACGGCCACGTAGGAGACCTTCTGGCCTTCCTGCAGGGACTTGAAGCCCGAGGATTCAATCGAACGGAAATGGACGAACAGGTCGTCGCCGCCGCCGTCCTGGGTGATGAAGCCAAAGCCCTTGGCGTCGTTGAACCACTTCACGGTACCGGTTTCGGTCTGGGACATGTCAATGCTCCTTGTAACGGATGAGATGCCGCGGATGCGGCGGAAACGCTGGCTGCAAGGAGAATTGAGAAACGGGTGTAACGATGCAGGAAACTGCAACATCAGGCCACGATTCAAGGTGACCCTTGTCATTCAGCCCCGCCACGGTAGGCGTATCGGGCGCGGAAAGCAAACCGGCGCGCGGCGGCGGTTCAGGCAAGCGGGCGCAGCGCGGCGCCCGCGACGCGCTGAAACGACGGCTCAGCGCGGCGGCGCGGCCAGTTCGCGGGCGTCCAGCATGCCGTCGCGGTTGGCGTCCTGGCGATGGAAGCGATCCGCCAACTGCGCGCGATGCGCCTGCCGGGTGAGCGGGGCGGCGCGGCCCCCGGGCTGCTCGGCGGCGGACAGCACGCCGTCGCGGTCGCGGTCCATTCGCGCGAAGGCATAGCCCATCCAATCCTGGTATTCGGCCAGCGAGACGCGGCCGTCGCCGTCCGCGTCCATCCGCGCCAGATAGTCGCCGGCGCGCTGCACCTGCTGGGCCTGCGCCGCGGCCGGCAGCAGGCAGGCCAGCAGGGCGGCGCGGCGGTTCATGCCGGCGCGAGCGCGTAGCCGCGCAGGCGCGCGGCGTAGTCCTGCAGCGCGCGCACGCCGCTGGCTTCGGCCTCGGCGCACCACGCCTGCAGGCGGCGCAGGCGTTCGGCGGCGTCGTGGCCGCGGCTCTCCAGCACGTCGGCCAGGCGGCGGCGGTGCTCCAGCAGGGCGCGGATGCGCGGGCGCGCGTCCACCCAGGCCTGCAGCTGTTCGCGCGCCTCGGGGTTCAGCCAGCGGCCGTCGTCCACCATGCCCTTGCGCAGCTGGCGCGGCAGCAGCGCGCGCAGCCGGGCGCCGGCGGCGGCGGCCTCCTCGCGCAGCGCCGGCTTCAGCACGTTGCGCTGGTAGTCGGTCATCGCCTGGAAGCGGTGCGCCAGCAGCGCCCGCAGCGTCTCGGCGTCGGGCATCGCGATGTTGGGACGCAGGTTCAGCGAGGGCGCGACGCGCAGCACCTTGGCCAGGCGCACTTTCTCCAGCAGCTTGATCGCGGCCCAGCCGATGTCGAACTCGAAGCGGCGCAGCGCGAACTTGGCCGAGGACGGGAACGCGTGGTGGTTGTTGTGCAGCTCCTCGCCGCCGATCCACACCGCCCACGGGGTCAGGTTGGTGGCGGTGTCGGTGGTCTCGAAGTTGCGATAGCCCCACCAGTGGCCGAGGCCGTTGATGACGCCGGCGGCCCAGAACGGGATCCACGCCATCTGGATGGCCCACGCGGCCACGCCCTTGGCGCCGAACAGCACGAAGCTCACCGCCAGCAGCAGGACCACGCCGAGGTTGGCGTGGCGGGTGTAGAGGTTCCGTTCGATCCAGTCGTCGGGGCAACCCTTGCCGTACTGCTCGATGTCGGCGCGCGCCAGCCGCGCCTCGCGGTAGAGGTCCGCGCCGCGCCAGAACACCGTGCCGATGCCCTTGTGCATGGGGCTGTGCGGGTCGTCCTCGGTCTCGCACTTGGCGTGGTGCTTGCGGTGGATCGCCGCCCACTCGCGGGTGATCATCGAGGTGGTCAGCCACGACCAGAAGCGGAAGAAGTGCGCCACCAGCGGGTGGAAATCCACGCCGCGGTGGGCCTGGCTGCGGTGCAGGTACAGGGTGACGGTGAAGATGGTGAGCTGGGTGGCGACCAGCAGGTACAGCAGCATTCCGCCCCAGCCGAACTGCAGCAGGCCGCCGGCGAGGAAGGTCAGGAAGGAGGGCTCGAGCAGGGACGCGGGCATCGGGTGACTCGTTCAGGAAAAGGCGCGCGACAGCGCCATTGCATGATGCCACGGCATGGCTGACTGCCACCCCGACGCGGCATCATGGGCGCATGCCCGAGCTGCCCGAAGTCGAGACCACCCGCCGCGGCCTGCTGCCCCACGTCGAGGGCCGCCGCGTCGAGGGCGTGCTGCTGCGCCGCCCCGACCTGCGCTGGCCGATCCCGCGCGAGGTGGAAACCCTGCTGCCCGACCAGCGCATCGACGCCATCCGCCGGCGCGCGAAGTACCTGCTGCTGGACACCGCGGCCGGCAGCGCGCTGCTGCACCTGGGCATGTCCGGCAGCCTGCGCGTGCTGCCCGCCGACGCACCGGTGCGCGCGCACGACCACGTGGACGTGCTGCTGGATTCCGACCGCGTGCTGCGCTTCAACGACCCGCGCCGGTTCGGCTGCCTGCTCTGGCAGCCGCCCGGCGAGATCCATCCGCTGCTGGCCGGGCTGGGGCCGGAGCCGCTGTCGGACGATTTCGATGGCGACCATCTGTTCGCGCTCAGCCGCGGCCGCAGCGCGCCGGTCAAGACGTTCCTCATGGACCAGGCGGTGGTGGTGGGCGTGGGCAACATCTACGCCGCCGAGGCGCTGTTCACCGCCGGAATCTCGCCGCTGCGCGCCGCCGGCCGGGTCTCGCGCGAGCGTTACGCGGCGCTGGCGGGGGCCGTGAAGGCGATCCTGGGGCATGCCATCGCCCGCGGCGGCACCACCCTGCGCGACTTCATCAGCCCGGACGGCGCCCCCGGCTACTTCGAACAGGAACTGCTGGCCTACGGCCGCGGCGGATTGCCCTGCGCGCGCTGCGGACGCGCGCTGAAGCAGGCCAGCATCGGCCAGCGCGCAACGGTCTGGTGCGGGCACTGCCAGCGATGAGCCGGCGCATTCGCTATAGTCCCGGCGTCCCCCGACACCCCTGATCCGAATGACCCCCGCCGGCGATATCACCGTGCTGCTGGACGCCGCCCGCGATGGCGATCGTTCCGCGCTGGACCGCGTGCTCTCCACCCTGTACCAGGAGCTGCACGGCATGGCGCGGCGGCAGCTGGCCGGCCAGCACCACGGCCACACCCTGGACGCCACCGCGCTGGTGCACGAGGCCTACCTGAAGCTGGTGAGCCGCGGCAGCGGCAACGCGCAGTTCGACGACCGCGCGCACTTCTTCGCCTACGCGGCGTCGGCGATGCGCTCGGTTATCGTGGACTATGCGCGCCAGCGGCTGGCGCAGAAGCGCGGCGGCGACCTGCACCGGGTCACCGAACTGCCGGAAAACCTGGAGGGCGGGCTCAGCCTGGACGAGGACATGCTGGGCCTGGACACCGCGCTGACCCGGCTGTCGTCGGTCGATCCGCGGCTGACCCAGGTGGTGGAGCTGCGCTATTTCGCCGGCCTGTCCGAACTGGAGATCGCCGCCCTGCTGCAGCGCTCCGAGCGCAGCGTGCGCCGCGACTGGCAGAAGGCGCGGATGTTCCTGCTGGCCTCGCTGCAGGAGCCGTCGGGCTGACCGCAAGGTCGCCGGGCGCGGGGGGAGCCGCATGGACATCGAACGCTGGCAACGCCTGTCCCCATTGCTTGACGCACTGCTCGAGCTGCCCGCCGACCAGCGCGAGGAGCACCTGCGCACGCTGCGCGACGAGGACCCGGCGCTGGCGGCGGAACTGCAGCAGCTGTTGACCCTGGATGCGGGCGACGCCAGCTTTCTCGACACCCCCGCCATGGCCCTCCCCAGCGGCGCCATGCCGGGCGCGCGGCTGGGTCCGTACCGGCTGGAGCGGCTGCTGGGCGAAGGCGGCATGGGCCAGGTCTGGCTGGCGGAACGCGCCGACGGCATGTACGAGCGCAAGGTGGCGCTCAAGCTGCTGCGGCCGGGGCTGGCCAACCCGCAGCTGCGCCAGCGCTTCGACCGCGAGCGCGACATCCTGGCGCGCTTCGCCCACCCGCACATCGCCCGCCTGCTCGACGCCGGCATCGACCACAACGGCCAGCCCTACCTGGCGCTGGAGTACGTCGAGGGCGAGCCGATCACCAGCTACTGCCAGTCGCGCCAGCTCGACATCGCCGCGCGGCTGGACCTGTTCCGGCAGGTCTGCGAGGCAGTCAGCCACGCCCACGCCAACCTGATCGTCCACCGCGACCTGAAACCCTCGAATATCCTGGTGACGCCGGCCGGGCACGTGCGCCTGCTCGACTTCGGCATCGCCAAGCTGCTCGACGTGCAGCCGCTGCCGGTGGAACAGACCCGCACCGGCGTGCGCGCGTTCACCCTGCACTACGCGGCGCCCGAGCAGATCCGCGGCGAGCCGGTCACCACCATGACAGACGTGTATTCGCTGGGCGTGGTGCTGTACGAGCTGCTGACCGGCAGCAAGCCGTACCGGCTCAAGCGCCAGACCGACGCGGAGTGGGAGGAGGCGATCCTCGACGGCGTGCCGCAGAAGCCCTCGCAGGCCGCGCTGCGCGCCGAGCCGGACGCCAGCCGGCCGTATTCGCCGGCGCGGCTGGCGCGCGAACTGGCCGGGGACCTCGACAACATCGCGCTGAAGGCGCTGGCCAAGTGCCCCACCCGCCGCTATGTCTCGGCCGAAGCGCTGTCGCACGACCTGCTCTGCTATCTGCGCGGCCGGCCGGTGCTGGCGCGCGGCGATAGCTTCGGCTATCGCACCCGCAAATACCTGCAGCGCCACCGCTGGGCGATCGGCAGCGCGCTGGCGATCCTGACGGTGCTGAGCGCGGCGCTGGGCGTGGTGGGCTGGCAGGCCCAGCGCGCCCTGCGCGAAGCCGCGCGCGCGCAGGCGATGCAACGCTTCATCACCGAGCTGTTCCGCGACGCCGGCAGTTCCTCCAACACCCCGATCGACCTGCGCAGCCTGCTGGACATGGGCATCCTGCGCGGCGAGCGCAGCCTGGCGCGGCAGCCGGAAGCGCGGGCCGAGCTGTACGGCGCGGTGGCGCAGCTGCGCCTGGGCCTGGGCGACTACCGCGAGGCCCGCGACCTGCTGGCGCGCCAGTCGCGCCTGCTGCGGCTGCTGCCGGACGCCCCGGCCAGCCTGCGGCTGGAAGCCGCCACCCTCAACGGCAATGTGTTCCAGCAGCTGGGCGAGCCGCGCACCTGCACCGTGCATATGCAGCCGCTGGAAGCCAAGGCCCAGCAGGAGGAGCCGCGGCTGCCGCTGCAGGCGGCCGCCTTCTATGCGCAGCTGGGCCGCTGCCGGCGCGAGCTGGGCGACTTCGACGCCGCGCGCCGCCTGCACGCGCGCGCGCTGGAGCTGCGGCGGCGCGAGAAGGACGAAGCCGGGATGGCCGAAACCCGGCTCGACATGGCCAACCTGGAATCGGCAATGGGCCAGCCGGCCGCCGCCATCCGCACCCTGGTGGACGGCCTGGCGCAGCTGCGCCGCACGCTGGGCGGGCACCACCCGCAGGCCATCAACATGCTGCGCGCGCTGTGCTCACTGGAACGCGCCACCGACGCCCTGGAAGCCGCCACCCGCGACTGCCATGCTTCCCTGCGGCTGGCGCGCGAACTGCACGGCAACAACCATCGCGCCACCGTCGACGCCAACCGCCAGCTGGCCGCGCTGTACGTGGACATGGGCCGTTTCCGCGACGCCGAGGCGATCTTCACCGAGACCACCGCATGGATGGGCGCACGCCTGGACCCGCACCATCCGGACATGGCCCGCGCCTACAACAGCATGGCGGTGGTGGCCTGGGAGCGCGGCGACCTCGAGCGCGCGGTGGGCTTCCAGCAGCGGGCAGTGGCGGCCTGGCGGAAATCCGGCAATGCCGGGCTGATTGCCGCCGGCGTATTCAACCTGGCGATGATCCTCCACGACGCCGGGCGCGACCGCGAAGCGCTGCCGCTGGCGCGCGAGGCCGTGGCGCTGCGCGCGCGCCAGTACGGTGCCGGGCATGCGGTGGTGGGCGACGGCGAACGCCTGCACGGTGAAATCCTGGCCGCGCTGGCGCAGCCCGAGGCCGCGCGCGCCGCGCTGGAAAAAGCGGTGCGGCTGACCCGTGCCGGCTTCGGCCCGCGCCACTCGCATACGCGCCGCGCCGAGATCTCGCTGGCGCGGCTGCAGGCGCAGCAGGGCGATCAGCCGGCGCTGGCGCGGCTGGTCGCGCTTGGCGATCACCCCGGCGGCGACCTCGAGCAGCGCAAGGCGGCCTGGCTGGCGCGCGCCTATGCCGCCGACCTGCAATGCGCGGAGCGGCCGCGGGGGGCGCGGCTGGCGCTGGACGCGGTGCTGGCCGACATGCGCCCGCTGCTGCCGGAGGGCGGCGCGATCCCGCGCGAGGTGCAGCGGCTGCGCGGCGGCTGCGGCAGCGCCAGGCCGGGCGGCGGCACCGTCGCCACCCGCTGACCGCCGGCGCGTCCTGCGCGTCAGTCCGCTTGCAGGCTGTAGGTGCCGTACAGCGCCGCCTCGGCCAGCACGTGTCCCTGCATGGCGCGCAGCGCATCGCCGGCGGTGAAGGCCTCGGGCAGGCCCAGCGTGGGCACGTCCAGGGCGAACAGGCGGAAGAAATAGCGGTGCGTGCGCAGGTCGTGCGGCGGCGGGTAGGGGCCGTCGTAACCGAAGTAGCGCCCGCCCATGGCCGCATCGCCGGCGAACCAGCCGGTGTAGTCGTTCAGCCCGCGCACGCCGCCGGCATCGCGGCCGGCCGGCTTGCCTTTGGCGGTCAGGCCGTCGCTGCAGCTGCCGGCTGCGATCTCGCGCACCTCGGGGGGGATATCCGCCACCGCCCAGTGCACGAAGTCGCCGCGCGGATGCGCCACCGGGATCGGGGTGGCGGCGTCGGCCACCAGCGCGCCGTCGGTAGGGGCGTCGGTGTCGATGCACAGCAGCACGAACGAGCGGGTATCGGCCGGCACGTCGTCCCAGGCCAGATGCGGATTGCGGTTGCCGCCGAAGCCATCCTTGCCTGCACGCGCGCCAAGCGCGAATTCGGCCGGAATGGGTTGGCGATGCTGGAAGCTGTCGCTGTGGATGCGCATGCGGATTCCCTGCTGGAAACGTTGCGCCGATTCTAGGACGGCGGCGTGACGGGCGTCGCCCACCCCCCCCCCGGCTAGCCGCCGGCCTCCACCGCCGCTGCCAGCTTCGCCGCCACCCAGCGCTCGGCGTAACCGTCCAGCGTCATCGCCTCGATGAAACCGCAGTGGCCGCCATGCCGCGCCAGCTCCAGCGCCACATTGGGATAACCGGCGATGCGGTGGAACTCGTCGGCGGGGATCACCGGGTCATCCTCCGCCATCAGCACGTCGGCGGGCACCGGCAGCGCCTGCAGGCGGTCGCTGGCGACGGAATAGCCGTCGAAGTACGCATCGAGATGCGGGAACGCGGTGTTGTGCGCCACCATCCACGCGGTCAGCGCGCGCATGCGCAGGCGCAGCACCTCGTCGCCGAAGGCATGCGCCTGCGGGAACAGCACCCGCTTGCGCGCCAGCGAGCGCCGCCACTTGGATTCGAAATGGCGGATGTAGAACGCCGGCCCGGTTTCCATCGCATCCATGGTCCGCCCCGGGTCCAGCAACGGGCAGACCGCCGCCACCCGTCGCAGCGGCAGGCCGGCCGCCGGCGCGTGCAGGGCCAGCCGCAGCGCGAAGTTGCCGCCCAGCGAATAGCCGGCGGCGACCAGCGGCAGCGCCGGCCAGCGCGCCGACACCGCGCGCGCGGCGCCGATCACCTCGTCCAGGCGATTGGAATGGAACAGGCCCTCGTTGAGATGGTGGCTGTCGCCGTGGTCGCGGAAATCCAGCCGGAACACCGCGAAACCTTCGCGCAACAGGCGCGCCGCGGTCAGCTGCATGTAGCTGGACTCGGCGCTGCCTTCCCAGCCGTGCAGCACCAGCGCCAGCGCGCGCGGGTCGCCGCCTTCCGGCAGGCTGGCCACGCCCTGCAGGCGCACCCCGTCGCCGGCGTCCAGCAGCAGCGGCTGGTGCCGCGCCGGCACTTCGCGCAGGCGCCGGCGCGCGCGCGCCACCCGCAGCGGACTGGCGGCGATCACCGACTGCAGGTGCGGGTTGCGCAGCCACGCCGGCGGGTCGAAGGCGGAGCGCAGCAGCGGCATGCGCCTGCCTCAGGCCTCGGCCATCGCCTGCAGGACGCGTTCGCGCGCCACCCTGGCGATGCCGCGGCGGCCGTCGTGCTCGCCCGGCGGAATCGGCTGCATGAAGCACACCCGCACCGGTCGCGGCGGTTCGCCGAGCAGGCGCACCAGGTTGCCGATGAAATTCTCGCGCGGGGCGAACGCGACGATCGATTGCGCTTCGCAATGCATGCCGTAGCACAGCGCCACCGGCTGCACCGGCGCGTTGGCCTCCACCGCGGCGGTGAAGATGCGGGCATGGAAGGCGCCGAGTTCGCGGCCGTCGCGGGTGCCGCCCTCGGGGAACGCCGCGACCGCGCGGCCGTCGCGCAGGCGCTGGGCCATCTCGGCCATCACCAGGCCCAGCGAGTCGCCGTTGCCGCGCTGCAGGAAGATGGTCTCGGCGTGGGTGGTGACCCAGCCCACCACCGGCCAGCGGCGGATCTCCGACTTGGCGATGAAGCCCATCATGTGCTGCGAGTGCAGCGCCATGATGTCGACCCAGCTGACGTGGTTGGCCACGAACAGGGTGCCGCCCGGCAGCGGCGTGCCGATGCGCTGCACTCGCATCCCGAAGACGCGCAGCAGCCCGCCCGCCCACCAGCGCACGATGCCGTGCGACAGCGGCCCGCCGTTGCCGATGGCGATCAGCAGCAGGGTCAGCGGCAGGTGGACCAGGACGTGCCAGGCGAACAGCGGCAGGCGATACAGGTAGCGGAACGCACGCATGGGCGACGGTGGGGGCGCCGGGAAGAGAGGCGACAAGTGTAAGGGCGGAAGCGCACTGCCGCGGCACCCCGAGCGCGCCGCGCAGGGCTGCCCTGCGCGGGTGCCGGCGCACGCCGGGAAGCGTTCGCCAGCGCGGTGCGCTAGGGACTGGATGCGGGCGGCTGCGGCAGCACCGCCAGGGTGATCCGGCTGATGCAGACCGGCCTGCCGGCCTCGTCCTCGATGTGGATCTCCCACACCTGGGTGCTGCGGCCGATGTGGAGCGGGCGGGTGGTCCCGGTGACGGTGCCTTCGCGCACCGCGCGCAGGTGGTTGGCGTTGATCTCCAGCCCCACCACCGCGTTGCCGCCGGCCAGCAGCGCGCCGGCGCTGCTGCCCAGGGTTTCCGCCAGCGCCACCGACGCGCCGCCATGCAGCAGGCCGCAGGGCTGGTGGGTGCGCGCGTCCACCGGCATGGTGGCGCGCAGGTAGCCGTCGCCCAGTTCGGTGAACACGATGCCGAGCGCCTCCATGAGCGTCCCGGCGGAGCGCGCGTTCAGCGCCGCCAGGGTGGTGCCCTGCGGCCAGGCGAAATCGCGTGCGGCCATGCGGCTCAGCGCACCTTGAAGACGCCGGGACGCCAGGTGCGGATGTAGGACGCGCGCCCGTAGCCGCTGCTGCGGCCGTAGCCCACGCCGAAATCGCGCTCGCGACGGGTGTGCATGCGGTCGACCAGCTCCTCGCGGCGGCTGTCCAGCCACTCGGTGCGGCCCAGCGTGGCCGGGTCGGCGCCAAGGCGGCTGGCTTCGCGGGCGCGGTAGTCGCAGAAGTCGTCGTAGGCGTCCAGCTCGTGCGCCAGGTCGCGCACCGACAGCTCGATCATCACCGCGTCGTCGAGGAAGCCCAGCACCTGCACCGCATCCGGGATGATGTCGTGCGGATCGGCGAAATACGCCAGCGCCGACAGCACGCGCTGGCGGTCGGCTTCCGGCATCGCCCACGCGTCATCGCGCACCATCGCGATCATGTCGTCCAGGCGCAGCAGGCGCTGGCGGATGAAATCCGGCAGCTGGGTCTTCTGCGCATCGTCCAGCAGGGCCACGGCGGCGGCCACGATTTCCTCGGCACTTTTGCCCTCGACCGCCTTGCGTGAACGCTCTGCAGCGGCCTGGAAATGGGCCAGATCGTGGTCGTTGAGCTCGAAGTTCAGGGTGATGGACATTGGGGCCCCGGAAGGCAATGAAAATGAGTTTGGCAGACTAGGGCGCGCGCGCGGGCGCGTCAATCGCCATCCGTCACGCGCTCCGGCGCCGCGCTCACAGGATCGGCGAGAGGCCCGAACCGAACGCCGTGAACGTGCGCACGCCCAGCCATTTCAGGCCGATGTCGACCTCCGGGAAGTCGCCCACCGGCTGGTTGCAGCGGCGGAACTCGGGCGCGAACGGCGACGGCGGCTCCACCGTCGGCGGGCAGCCCGGCCCGGGCACGTACTCGTAACTGGTGGCGTATTTGTAGGGCCACAGGTCGAACACCGGCATCCGCTCCGACAGCTTGGACAGGTTGTATTCGATGCCGGAGAAGATCGGCGCATCGTCGCGCCGGCCGATGGTCCACGCATTGGCCGGCGCCATGTCGCGGCGGATGCTGGCCGCCAGCGCCGCCGCGAAGCCGGGGTCGGCGATCACCACCGCGCTCTCGGTATTCAGGCGGTCGCCGCGCGGGTCGAAGTTGTGGGTCCCGACCACGCCGATGCGGCCGTCGATGACCAGCGACTTGGCGTGCATGCCCATGCGCAGGCCGGCGCGCCTGAGCCGCACCGGCAGGCCGCCGGAGGAGGCGAACGGCGACGGCCGGCCGGCCTCGCTGGCCGGCTCGCTGCGCAGGCCGCGTTCGGCCAGCTGGCGCTCGCGCAGGCTGCCGGCGGCGCCGGAACGCAGCGGCGCGACCGGCGGCGCGGCGGGCTGCCCGGCGTCCTGCAGGCCGGCGCCGGTGGCCCCCAGCTCGAACGGCGCGTCTGCCGGGAACGGCTTGAATTCGTGGATCTCGAAGCCGAAGTCGCGCAGGTAGCGGCGCTTGTACTTGTACGACAGGGCGTAGGCGATGAAGGCGTCGGTGGAGGCCAGGCTGTTGGTCGAGACCAGCACCCGCGGCGGCTGCGGCCGCTGCTGCAGTTCCCGGAACAGCGCCTGGGCCGGTTTCGACAGCACCAGATAGGGCGTCTGCAGCAGGATCTCGCGGTCGGCGCCGGCGATCAGCCCGCGCAGGCCGTGGCTGGTATCCGGCGCAGGGGGGGGCAGGGCGTCGCCGGCGGCGGCCACGTCCCCGGCGGCGTCCCGGCCATGCTTGTCGGGCAGGTCGGCCAGGAACTTCACGCCGCGCACCGGCAGCGCCGGCGCGACGAAGCGCGCGCGCAGCGCCGCCTCGTCGGCCACTTCGGCCAGCAGCGCGCGCACCCGCGCCGGGTTGTGGAACACATGGTGCGGCGCGGGCGGCGGGCCGTGCTCGCGCAGGTAGCGGGCCACGTCGCCCAGCTGCTCCGCCGGAACGCTGCGCTTCGAATCCCAGAACGCATCGAAATTCGCCGCCATGTCGGCGACCACCGGCCCGGTCAGCAGCAGGTCGCGGTCGCGGAAATTGAACTCGCTGCCCCAATCGTAATAGTCGTCCTGGTAGTTGCGCCCGCCCACGATGCCCACCGCATCGTCCACCACCAGCAGCTTGTTGTGCATGCGCCGGTTGAGCTGGCGCCAGCAGCAGGCCGCCGCCACCGCGTACATCGGCAGCGACAACCGCGCGCGGTCAAGCACCGGGTTGTAGACGCGCAGCTCCAGGTTGGCGTGCAGCGACGACAGCGCCGCCAGCGTCTCCACCTTGCGCAGCGCCGCCAGCTGGTCGATCAGGATGCGCACCTTGACGCCGCGGAATGCGGCCGCCTGCAGTTCGTCCAGCACCAGCTGGGCGGAATCGTCCTCGTCGAAGATGTAGGTCTGCAGGCCGATGCTGTGCCTGGCGGCGCGGATCAGGTGGATCCGCGCCAGCAGCGCGTCGGGGGCATCGTCCAGGATCAGCGCGCGATGCCGCGGTGCCGCCGGGGTGGACGCGGCCAGGGTGTCGCGCGCCATCGCCATCAGCGGCGACGGCAGGGCGCAGGCGTCGGCACGCACGCAGTCCACCTCCGTGCTGCGCGCGTCGACCGCGACTTCAGCGGCGGCGCGCCGCTGCTGCGGCGACAGCGTGGCGCAGCCCGCCAGCAGCAGGGCAAACAGCCCCGCCAGCGCGCGGCCGGGGCGACGGCGACTCATCGATTCGATTCTCCGCGGCGGCGGGCCTTACGGCCACCAGAACCGCGACAGCCGCGCCACGCCGGGCTCGATTGCCGCCTCAGCCGGGAATTCCAGCACCGCCACGCCTGCCGGTGGCATGCCGCGATAGTCGCCGGACTGCCCGCTGTGCAGCAGCGCCGCCAGCTGTTCCAGGCCGGGGTTGTGGCCCACCAGCAGCAGCCGGCGCGCGTCGCGGTGGGTGTCGGCCAGCGCGATCAGCGTGCCGGGACTGGCTTCATAGATCGCCGCCTCCTCGCGCACATCGGTGCAGCCCAGCTCGCCCAGCGCGGCCAGGGTCTGGCGGGTGCGCACGGCGTGTGAACACAGCACGCGGTCCGGCTGCAGGGCGTGCTCGCGCAGCCATTCGCCGGCCGCCCGGGCCTCGGCAAGACCGGTCGTCGACAGCGGCCGCTGCAGGTCGTCCTGGCCGGACGCGGACGCGTCGGCATGGGCATGGCGGAGCAGGATCAGTTCGCGCATCGCAGGGGTCCCTTCGCGGCCGCGGTGGCCGGATGCAGGCAGGGTACACCGGCGCCGGCCAATCGCAGCCGTCTAACCCGGGTACTGCCTGGCGACATGTTCCTGCAGGCGCCAGTGGGCCGCGTGCAGGGCCGCCTCGAGCGCCGCCAGCCGTTCGCGGAAGCCGGCCCGCAGCGCGGTTTCCAGCGCGGTCGCGGCCTCCGCCAGCTCGACCGCGCCGACCAGCCGCGCCGCGCCCTTCAGCCGGTGCGCCTGGGTCACCAGCGCGGGCAGGTCGCCGGCGTCGCGCAGCCGCTCCAGCGTTTCCATGTCTTCGCGGGTGCAACGCAGGTAGTCCTCCAGCAGCGCGCGGATGTCCTCCGGGCGGTCGCCGGCCAACTCGCGCAGCACGTCGCCGGCCAGCACCGTGCCGCCCGCGCCCCCCGCATCCTTCAGCGCGGGCCGCGGCGCGGCCGCTGCGGGCAGCGCGCCCTGCGCCGGCGCCGCCGCGGCGGGTGCCGCGGCCGTATGCGGCAGCCAGCGCTGCAGGCAGGCGCCGAGGCTGGCGATACCCACCGGTTTGGCCAGGTAGTCGTCCATGCCGGCGCCCAGGCAGCGCTCGGCCTCGCCCTTCAACGCCGAGGCGGTCAGCGCCACGATCGGCGTGCGCGGCAGGCCGCGCCCCAGCTCCTCGGCGCGGATGGTGCGCGCCAACTGGTAGCCGTCCATGCGCGGCATGTGCACGTCGCTGAGCAGCAGCGCGTAGCGGCCGCTGCGCCAGCGCTCCAGCCCTTCCATGCCGTCTTCGGCAGTTTCCGAAGCGTATCCGGCCAGCGCCAGCTGGCGCTGGATCACCAGCCGGTTGGTGACGTGGTCGTCCACCAGCAGCACCAGGCTGCGTTCCGCCTCCGCCTCCGCCACCGAAGGCAGCGGGCGCGGCCGGAAGCCCGGCGCGTGCCGGCCCGGCAGGGTCAGTTCCGGCAGCTGGTCCGCCGGCGCGCGCGGCAGCTCCAGCTTCAGGCGCATGGTGGTGCCCTTGCCGGGGGCCGACTCCATTTCGATATGGCCGCCCATCAGCTCGGCGATGCGGCGGCTGATCGCCAGCCCGAGGCCGGTGCCGCCGAAACGGCGGGTGGTGTCCACCTCCGCCTGCGAGAACGGCTTGAACAGCCGTGCCTGCGCCTGTTCGCTGATGCCGATGCCGGTGTCGGCCACGCTCAGCTCCAGCAGGTCGCTGCCCAGCGCGCCCTCGCCCGGCATGTGCTGCAGCAGCTTCACCGCGACCGTGACCTTGCCGTGGTCGGTGAACTTGATCGCGTTCGACAGGAAGTTGCCGATCACCTGACGCAACCGCACCGGGTCGGCCCGGTGCGCCGGCGCGACCTGCGGATCGACTTCGCTGTCCAGCACCAGGCCTTTGCTGGATGCCGATCCCGAGAAGCTGGCGGCCACGCTGCGCACCAGTTCCGGCAGCGAGGTCGGCACCGGCTCGATCTCCATCTTGCCGGCCTCGATCTTCGAGAAATCGAGGATGTCGCCGATGATCCGCAGCAGGGTTTCCGCCGAGGCCTGGACGATGCCCAGCGCGCGCCGCTGCTCCACGTCCAGGTCGGTGTGGCCGAGGATCTCGATCATGCCGGTGACGCCGATCATCGGCGTGCGGATCTCGTGGCTCATCGCCGCCAGGAAGGCGCTCTTGGCATGGCTGGCCTCGCGCGCCCGCGCCTCGCTGTCGCGCAGCGCCCGCTCGAGCCGCTTCTGCATGGTCAGGTCGGTGGCCACCGCCAGCAGGCCCACCATCGCGCCGGTGTCGTCGCGCATCGCCGACAGCGCCAGCAGCACTGGCAGGGTGCGGCCGCGCTGGTGGCGCAGGGCGAATTCGCGCGGCGGCTCGCGGTGGCGCGCCAGCTCGCGCAGCGCGGTCCAGTCCGGCGGCACGGTGCGGCCGTAGGCCTCGCTGAGGGAGCGCGCCAGCGCGCCCAGCGCCTCCGGGTCCAGCACCACGTCGAGCTTCTCGCGCCCCAGCAGCGAACCGGCCGGCCAGCCCAGCAGCTTTTCCGCGAACGGGTTGACCTGCGAGAACACGCCATCCTCGTCGACCGCGATGATCGCCGTCTGCGCCGCCTCCAGCAGCAGCCGCTGGAACTGCTCGCGCCGCTCCAGCGCCACCCGCACGCGATCGGTGCGGACCAACTGTTCGGTCAACTGCCCCTCGATCCGGCGCACGTGGTCGCGCATGCGCAGGAAGCTGTCCATGACCTCGCCCAGCTCGCCGCGCGGCAGGTAGCGCGGCTGGGCGGTGTAGTCGCCCTGGGTCATCCGCCGCGCCAGCCAGGTCAGGCTCTCCACCCCGCGATAGCCGTCGCGCAGGATGCGCCGGCCGACCAGCAGCGCCAGCAGGAAACAGGCCAGGGACACCCCGATCCGGACCCGGCTCACCCAGACCCCGCGCTCCAGTGCGCCCTGCGCGAGCGCGGCGGCGCGCGCCTGGCCGCGCGCGTCGATCCGTTCCAGCCGCTGCACCAGCGGATCCACGGCGGGATACAGCCCGCGGTCGGCGAAGCGGCCCAGCGCGAGGATGTCGCGCCGCGCCAGGATGCTGCGCAGCTCGTCGGCCGCTTCGTCGGCCCGTGGGCGCGCCAGCAGCGCCTGGGCCAGCAGCGCGCGGCTTTCCTCATCCAGCGGCATCGCCCGCAGCGCCTTCCATTCCTCCGCCATGGTCGCCTGCGCAACCTCGATCCGCCTTTCGGCCTCCTCCCAACCGATCAAGTAGTTGCGGGTGCGGAAGGTGGTGTCCACCACGTCCATGCCGTAGGCGTTGGACAGCCGCCGGATCCGGCGCATGCCGACCAGCACGTCGTCCTTCATCGCCTCCATCGAGCGCTGGGCGTAGTGCTGGCCGATCTCGTCCACCGCCACCACCAGCGCGCCGGTGAGCAGGAACAGGCCGAACAGCCCCAGCAGCTGGTGGCGGATACCGAGGCGGGACAGGTCCAGGCGCATGCCGTCAGCGCGCGTGGGGGCCGGGCCGACGACCGCCACCCATGCTCACAGCACCGGGCGACGCCAGCGCGCGATCGCCGCCGGCAGCTCGCTTCCGGGCACCGGCCGGCCGATCAGCCAGCCCTGGGCGACGCTGCAACCCAGTTCGGCCAGCAGCTGCCAGTCCTCGATGGTCTCCACACCTTCCGCCACCGTGGTCAGGTGGAGCTTGCGCGCCAGGTCCAGGCTGGCTTCCACCATCGCCCGCTTGCGCGGCTGCGAGTGCGCCGAGAACACGAACTCCTTGTCGATCTTCAACTCGGTGAACGGCACCTGCGCCAACTGCGCCAGCGAGGAATAGCCGGTGCCGAAGTCGTCGATCGACAGGCCGAACCCCTTCAGCCGCAGCCGCGCCAGCACGCCCAGCCCGCGCGCGGCGTCGGTCATCACCGAACTCTCGGTGATTTCCAGCACCACGTCCTCCGGGCTGACCGCATGGCTTTCGACGATGGCCTGGTAACGGTCGGCCGCCTGCTGGTCGGCCAGCGCCAGCGGCGAGACGTTGACCGACAGCGTCAGCCGCACGCCGTCCCTGCCCCAGCGCTGCAGCCAGCGGCAGCCCTCGTCCAGCATCCGCTCGGTCAGCGCACTCGCGCGGCCCTCGCGCTCCAGCAGCGGCACGAACAGGACCGGCCGCACCACGCTGCCATCGGGGCGTTCCCAGCGCGCCAGCGCCTCCACCCCCACCACCTTGCCGTTGGCGAACTCCACCTGCGGCTGGAACCAGGGCCTGATCTCCCCCTGCTCCAGCGCCTCCAGCAGCGCCGGAATGGTGAAGTCGACCTCGCTCTCGTCCAGCTGCTCGCCGGCGTGATCGCCGAAGCGCGCCAGCACGTCTTCCAGCTTGTCGCGGGTCAGCGGCTTCTCCACGCTGCCCAGCACGCGCAGCCCATAGGCGCGGGCCATGGTCTGCACGGTGTGCAGCAGCGCCGGATCGAGCGCGCTGACCACCACCACCGCACGCGCCAGCCGCTCCTGCGCGATCTGGCCGATGCATTCGATGCCGTCCATGCCGGGCATGTCCAGGTCCACCAGCACCACGTCCGGCGGCGCCGCCTGCCGTCGCAGCACGTCCAGCGCATCCAGTCCGTCGGCACCTTCCAGCGCGCGCTCGACGCCCAGCTCGGTCAGCAGGCGCAATGCAATGCGGCGCTAGAAGCCGTGATCCTCGACCACCATCACCTGCAGTTCCGACCAGTCCATGCCCTCTCCCCGGACGCATGCGGCGAGCGCCAAGCCTACCGCAGCCGGTGGCAGCGATGGGAGGGGCGACCAGCGCACCCGGCACGCGCTTACACTGCGGGCATGGTCATCGACGACTTCCTGGCCCACCTGGCGGTCGAACGGCAGGCGTCGGCCCACACCCTGGACGCCTACCGCCGCGACCTGGGCGCGCTGGCCGGATGGGCGCGCGGGCGCGACCTGCTGGCGCTGGACGGCAACGACCTGCGCACCTTCGTCGCCGCTGAACACCGCCGCGGGCTGTCGCCGAAATCGCTGCAGCGGCGGCTGTCCGCCTGCCGCAGCCTGTACCGCTGGCTGCTGAAGCAGGGCCGGCTGCCGGCCAGCCCGGCCGACGGGATACGCGCACCGAAAGCCCCGCGCAAGCTGCCGCAGGTGCTGGACGTGGACGAGGCCGTGCAGCTGGTGCAGCTGCCCACCGACGCGCCGCTGGGGCTGCGCGACCGCGCCCTGCTGGAGCTGTTCTATTCCTCCGGGCTGCGCCTGTCCGAGGTCTGCACGCTGCGCTGGGGCGACCTGGACTTCGAGGCCGGGCTGGTCACCGTGCTCGGCAAGGGCAGCAAGCAGCGCATCGTGCCGGTGGGCTCGCACGCCCGGCGTGCGCTGCTGGACTGGCGCGAATCCTCGGCCGGCAGCAACACCGGCTTCGTGTTCCCCGGCCGCGGCGGCGCCCGCATCAGCGCGCGCGCCATCCAGCTGCGGATCAAGCAGCTGGCGCTGCGCCAGGGCATGTTCAAGCGCATCCACCCGCACCTGCTGCGGCACAGCTTCGCCAGCCACGTACTGGAATCGTCGGGCGACCTGCGCGGCGTGCAGGAGCTGCTGGGGCATGCCGACATCGCCACCACCCAGATCTACACCCACCTGGATTTCCAGCACCTGGCCAAGGTCTACGACGCCGCCCACCCGCGCGCCCGGCGCAAGCCCTGAACCGCCTGTTTTGACGTCGATCAATGCCCTCGCCCACGGGCCGCCGCAGCATGCGGCGATGATCGAGACCATCGAAGGCTGGCGCTGCATCGGCTGCGGCAAGGTGGACGCGCCGCGCCCCTGCATCGGCGTATGCACCGACAAACGGGTGGAGCTGGTGCTGGCCGAGGACTACGCCGCGCTGGCGCTGCGCGTGGAACAGCTCGAGGATGCGCTGGCGCTGATCGCGCGGACCACGCCGAAACCCGAACGGCTGGCCGATTCGTGGGCGGCCCTGCAAACGCGCGCCAAGCGCCTGCTCGACGAAGCCCGGCCGCTTTACTGAGCCGGCAGCGGCTGCAGGATGTGCCAGCTGTCCACCTGCAGGGCGGTGTCGTAGCGCGCACCCAGGCCACGCCGCCGCACTGCCGCGACGAAGGCGGCGTAGCGCGCCTCGATGCCCTCCGCCCAGCGCGCCACCTCCGGCGCGTCGGCGTGGATGCGGCGCAGGTACAGCGGCTGGGCCACGTGCACCACCGCGCAGGTTTCCGACAGCCGCAGGCACAGGTCGTAGTCGATTGCATCTGGATGGGCATCGGTATGGCCGCCGGCGCGCCGGTAGGCGGCGGTGCGCAGCAGCCGCAGCGGCCCGGTCATCCAGTCCAGCAGCAGCGCCTCCGGCGAATACGGCAACTCGCACAGCGGGCCGGGGCCGAGCATGCGCCCGCCGGCGTCCACCAGCACATGCCGGCTGTAGGCCATGCCGGCATCGGGCCGCGCGGCCAGCGCGGCGTGCAGCTCCGCGAGTGCGGCCGGCGCCAGCGCATCGTCGGGATCCAGCACGCACAGGTATTCGCTGTCGATGGCGTCCGCGGCCCGCGCCAGCGCCGCGGCCTCGGTCGCGGCCGCCGGCCCGACGCGGAAGCGCGGATCGGCGGCCGCCGCGGGCGCCGTCAGCGCCGTCGCCGCCGCGCCCACCGGGCACAGTACGGCGCGCCATTCATTGAAGGTCTGCGCCTGCAGGCTGGCCAGCGCCTCGCCGAGGAACGGAGTCGCGCTGCGCAGCGGCAGCAGCACGCTGATCGGCGCCGTCATGGCGCTGGCGCCGCTGCGGTCTTCGGCTGCAGCACGTGGCGGGCGCGGATCCCCAGCGACAGCGCCTGCCGGCCCTCCAGCCCGCGGCGCTGCAGCGCGCGCTGGGCCGCGGCGAAGCTGGCCTGCACCTGGCGCAGGCGGCCGGACTGCGAGACCGAGCCGCGCCGAAGGCGGTAGCGGTACAGCGGCTGCGGCAGGTGGCCGATCTGACAACGCTCCGACAGGCGCAGGCACAGATCGTAGTCCTCGGCATGGGCGGCGGCCGGATCGAAGCCGCCCACCGCGCGATAGGCGTCCGCGCGCACCAGCCGGAACTGGAAGGTCATGAACTCCACCAGTAGGCCTGCCGGCGAATACGGGGTGAAGCTGCGCCGGCCCGGGCCCAGCACGTTGCCCGTCTCGTCGATCTCCAGGTACTGCGAATAGGCCATCCCCAGCGCCGGCCGCGCCTGCAGGAAGGCCAGCATCGCGGCCAGCGCCTGCGGTTCCAGCAGATCGTCGCTGTCGAGGGTGCCGAGATAGGCCCCGCGCGCCTGCGCCAGCGTGGCCGCCAGCGCCGCCGCCGGCCCGTGGTTGCGGCCATCGCCCAGCAGGCGGAAGCGCGGATCGCGCGCGGCGTAGTCGGCGGCGATCCGCGTGCTGCCGTCGCTGGAGCCGTCGTCCCACAGCAGCGCTTCCCAGTCCCCGCAGCTCTGCGCCAGCAGGCTGTCCAGCGCCGCCGGCAGGAAGCGTGCGGTGTCCAGGATCGGCATCGCGATGCTGACCAGCGGTGGCGCCATGGCCGTTACTCCTGCTTGAAGCCGGGGCGCGTGCCCCCAGATAGCCGGTTCAACGGAGAAAACGATGGATCCCAGCCAGAACCCCAACGTATTCCATGCCACCACCATCTGCTCGGTGCGCCGCAACGACCAGGTGGTGATCGCCGGCGACGGCCAGGTCACGCTGGGCCATACGGTGATGAAGGCCAACGCGCGCAAGGTGCGCCGGCTGGGCAAGGACGGCCGCGTGCTGGCCGGTTTCGCCGGCGCCGCCGCCGATGCGTTCACCCTGTTCGAGCTGTTCGAGGCCAAGCTGGAAAAGCATGGCCAGCTGACCCGCGCGGCGGTGGAGATGGCCAAGGATTGGCGCACCGAGCGCCGCTTCGGCAAGCTCGAGGCGCTGCTGGCGGTGGCCGATGTCGACACCTCGCTGGTGATCTCCGGCACCGGCGACGTGATCGAGCCGGAAGACGGCCTGATCGCCATCGGCTCCGGCGGCATGTACGCGCTGTCCGCGGCGCGCGCGCTGCTGGCGCATACCCAGCTGGACGCGAAAGCCATCGCCACCGAGGCGCTGGGCATCGCCGGCGACATCTGCATCTACACCAACCGCAACATCGTGGTCGAGACGCTCTAGCGCCTGCGATCCGTTCACCGGCGCCGTGCCGGGGGCGACCCGATCAACCAAGCGAGTATCGGGGAGCGACTTGATCGGGTCGCCCCCGGCACGGCGCAGCCAAGGAAGCACCGATGACTGATTCCTCCTCCATGACCCCGCGCGAGATCGTCGCGGAACTCGATCGACACATCGTCGGCCAGCACGCGGCCAAGCGCGCGGTGGCTATCGCCCTACGCAACCGCTGGCGGCGCGCGCAGCTGCCGGCCGAGCTGCGCAACGAGGTGATGCCGAAGAACATCCTGATGATCGGCCCCACCGGCGTGGGCAAGACCGAGATCGCACGGCGGCTGGCCACGCTGGCCAACGCGCCGTTCGTGAAGGTGGAGGCGACCCGCTTCACCGAAGTCGGCTACGTCGGCAAGGACGTCGAGCAGATCATCCGCGACCTGGCCGACACCGCGGTCAAGCTGTACCGCGGCCAGGCCAAGCAGCGCGTGCGCACGCAGGCCGAGGAGCGCGCCGAGGACCGCATCCTCGATGCGCTGCTGCCCAAGCGCGAAGCCGCGCCCGGCTTCGGCTTCAACCCGGCGCAGACCACCACCATCGACATCGGCGCCGAACCGTCCGCGCAGGAATCCTCCACCCGGCAGAAGCTGCGCAAGCAGCTGCGCGCCGGCGAGCTGGACGCACGCGAGATCGAACTCGACCTCAGCATGAACATCGGCGTGGACATCATGGCCCCGCCGGGCATGGAGGAAATGGGCCAGCAGCTGCGGCAGATGTTCAGCCAGATCTCCGGCGGCAAGACCCACAAGAAGTCGATGACCATCCAGGCCGCGCGGCCGCTGCTGATCGAGGAGGAGGCCGGCAAGCTGGTCAACGAGGACGAGGTGCGCGAGGCCGCGATCGAGGCCTGCGAGCAGCACGGCATCGTCTTCATCGACGAGATCGACAAGGTCGCCAAGCGCAGCGAGGGCATGGGCGCGGACGTGTCGCGCGAGGGCGTGCAGCGCGACCTGCTGCCGCTGGTGGAAGGCAGCACGGTCAGCACCAAGTACGGGCCGGTGAAGACCGACCACATCCTGTTCATCGCCAGCGGCGCGTTCCACCTCGCCAAGCCGTCCGACCTGATCCCGGAAATGCAGGGCCGCTTCCCGATCCGGGTGGAGCTGGGCGCACTGGGCAAGGAGGACTTCGTCCGCATCCTGACCGAACCGAAGGCCGCGCTGACCAGGCAGTACGTCGAGCTGATGCAGACCGAAGGCGTGGCGCTGCGCTTCGAGGCCGAGGCGGTCGACCGCCTGGCCGAGATCGCCGCGCACGTCAACGAACGCCAGGAAAACATCGGCGCGCGCCGCCTGCACACGGTGCTGGAGCGGCTGCTGGAAACGCTGAGCTTCGAGGCGCCGGACAAGGGCGGCAGCGTCGCGATCGACCGCGCCTACGTCGATGCGCACCTGGGCGAGCTGGCGCAGGACCCGGACCTGAGCCGCTACATCCTGTGACCGCGCCGTGCGGGCGCGCTGCCGTCAGAGCGGCAGCGGCGCCTGCAGCGGCTCGATGCTGCCTTCGCCGCGCATCACCTTCTTGAACTCCCTGCGCGACACCGAGACGTAGCGCTCGTTGCCGCCGATCTCCACCTGCGGCCCGTCCTGCAGCGCGCGCCCCTGCGCGTCGATGCGCACGTTCATGGTGGCCTTGCTGCCGCTGTGGCAGATGGTCTTGATCTCCTGCAGCTCGTCAGCCCACGCCAGCAGGTACTGGCTGCCCTCGAACAGCTCGCCGCGGAAGTCGGTGCGCAGGCCGTAGCAGAGCACGGGGATACGCAGCGCGTCCACCACCTCGCTGAGCTGCCAGACCTGCGGCTTGGCCAGGAACTGCGCCTCGTCCACCAGCACGCAATGCAGCGGGCCGCGCGCCGCGATGTCGGCTTCCACGATCCGCTGCAGGTCGTCGTCGCGGCCGAAGGCGATGCCATCGGCCTGCAGGCCGATCCGCGACGCCACCGTGCCGCTGCCGGCGCGGAAATCCAGCTTCGGGGTGAGGATGGCCACCCGCATGCCCCGCTCGCGGTAGTTGTACGCGGATTGCAGCAGGGTGGTGGTCTTGCCGGCGTTCATCGCCGAGTAATAGAAGTAGAGCTTGGCCATCAGGCGGGGCAGTGGGATTTGGCGAATGGGTGGAATGCAAGGGCGCAGGCCGCGGACGGCGATGCCAGAATAACCGCCCGCGCTCCTGCTGCCTCCCACTTCCGCTCCATGCACGGTCTCAATCCTCCGCAACGCCAAGCCGTCCTGCACACCGAAGGCCCCCTGCTGGTGCTGGCCGGCGCGGGCAGCGGCAAGACCCGCGTCATCATCGAGAAGATCGCCCACCTGGTGCAGAGCGGGCGCTACCCGGCCCGGCGCATCGCCGCGATCACCTTCACGAACAAGTCCGCGCGCGAGATGCGCGAGCGCGTCGGCAAGCGCATCAAGGGCGACGCCGCGCAGGAACTCACCGTCAGCACCTTCCACGCGCTGGGGCTGAAGATCGTCCAGATCGACCACGCCAAGCTGGGGCTGCGGCGCGGCTTCTCGATCTTCGATGCCGACGATTCCGCCTCGCAGATCAAGGACCTGCTGCCGCCGGGCAGCAAGCCGGATGCGATCGAAGCGATGAAGCAGCTGATCAGCCGCGCCAAGAACGCCGGCCTGTCGCCGGAGCAGGCGGCGGAGGCCGCGCGCAGCAGCCGCGAGCGCGAAGCGGCGGCGCTGTATGCGCGCTACCAGCAGCGGCTGTCCGCGTTCAACGCGGTGGATTTCGACGACCTGATCCGGCTGCCGGTGCAGCTGCTGGAAACCGACGAGGACGCGCGGATGGGTTGGCGCGAGCGCATCGGCTACCTGCTGGTGGACGAATGCCAGGACACCAACGACGCCCAGTACCGCCTGCTCAAGGCGATCGCCGGCGAGGCCGGCCAGTTCACCTGCGTGGGCGACGACGACCAGAGCATCTACGCCTGGCGTGGCGCCAACCCGGACAACCTGCTGGCGCTGGGCAGCGACTATCCTCAGCTTGCGATCATCAAGCTGGAACAGAACTACCGCTGCTCCAACCGGGTGCTGCGCGCGGCCAACGCGCTGATCGCCAACAACCCGCACGAGCACCCGAAAACCCTGTGGAGCGAGGCCGCCGACGGCGAGCGCATCCGCGTCTGGGAGTGCCGGGACGCCGCCCACGAGGCCGACAAGGTGGCGGCGGAGATCCAGTTCATCGCCAGGCAGCACGCGGCGCCCGACGGCACCGTGCCGTGGAACGAGGTCTGCATCCTGTTCCGCGGCAACCACCAGAGCCGCGCGCTGGAAAAGGCGCTGCAGCTGCTGCGCATCCCCTACCACCTGAGCGGCGGCACTGCCTTCCTGGACCGCGGCGAGGTCAAGGACGCGCTGGCCTGGCTGCGCCTGTTGGCCAATCCCGACGACGACGCCGCCTTCCTGCGCGCGGTGCAGTCGCCCAACCGCGGCGTCGGCGCCGGCACGCTGGCGAAGCTGGGCGAGCTGGCCAGCCAGAAGCACCTGCCGCTGGCCCGTGCCGCCGAGTCGATGGCGGTGGCGCAGCAATTGCCGGCGCGCGCCGCCAACGCGCTGCAGGGTTTCTCCACCATCGTGCAGGGCCTGCGCGCGGACGCCCGCACGCTGCCGCCGGCCGAACTGGTGCGCAAGCTCAACGAACGCTCCGGCCTGCTGGCCGCGCTGCGCGCCACCTGCAAGGACGAGGCCCAGTTCCAGGCGCGCCGGCGCAACCTCGATGAACTGGCCGACTGGTTCGATGGCCCCAAGACCTCCGGTCCCGGCGAACTGGCCGCCGCGCTGGCGCTGCTCTCGCACGCCGACAAGGGCGATGCCGGCAACCAGGTGCGGCTGATGTCGATGCACGCCTCGAAGGGACTGGAGTTCCGCTTCGTGTTCATCGTCGGGGTCGAGGACGGCAACCTGCCGCACGAGGCCAGCATCGAGGAAGGCCGCATCGACGAGGAGCGGCGGCTGTTCTACGTCGGCATCACCCGCGCCAAGGAGCGGCTGTGGCTGTCGCATGCCAGGGAAGCGCAGCGCTGGGGCGACAAGCTGCGGCTGGCGCCCAGCCGCTTCCTCGACGAGCTGCCGCCCGCCGAGGTGCAGCGCGATGGCGCCGACCCCGAAGCCGAGGCGGCGCAGAAGGCCGAGCGCCGCCGCGCCAGCTTTGCCGACATCCAGGCGATGCTGGCGGACTGACGCGCCCGGATCGGCCGCGCCGCCGGGCGGGCCCTCCCGACGCCCAGCAGGACGCTGAAATCCAAGCCCGCTACACTCGGGACGCCCGCATCCGGGCGTCCCGCGCCCCTCCGCCCCGATTTCCCGGAACCGTCCATGCGCCGCTTTCTTTCCGCCGCCCTCGTCGTCCTGCTCACCGCGTGTGCGAGCCCTGCGCTCCGACCCGAGGCTCCCGGGTCCGTCGTCCGCGAGATCGACGACCTGGCTCTGGTGGCCCCGGCTCTGGCCGAGGGTACGCAGCGCACCCTGCTGGTCCTGGACATCGACGACACGCTGCTCACGTCCAGCGGCTTCTTCGGCAGCGACAAATGGTACGAATGGCAGAAGACCCTGCCGGCCGGCGATCCCGGCAAGGTGCCCTGCCTGTTCGACGTGATCTCGCTGAACTACGAGGCCGGCACCCAGCGCCCCACCCAGCCGAACGGGCCCGCGCTGATCAATGCGCTGTCCAGCGACAGGCTGCTGCTGACCTCCCGCAATCCCCTGTCCCGCGGCGGCACGCTGCGGACCCTGCGCGACGCCGGCTACGCCTTGCCGGCCATGCTCGGCGGCCTGACCGACGGCAGCAGCTGGGATTTCCGCAAGGCGCCCGGCGCACCGCCGGTGCGCGTGCTCTACGACCAGGGCGTGTTCATGACCACCGGCCAGGACAAGGGGCTCGCCCTGCTCGACCTGCTGCGACGCACCAGGCTGCACTACGACCGGGTGGTGCTGGTAGACGATGGCCGCAAGAACATCGACAACATGCGCGCGGCCCTGCAGGACGCGGGCATCGCCTATCTGGGCCTGCACTACACCCGCATCGACAAGCGGGTGGGCGCGGACGAGGCGGACGCCGGGCGTGCCGGCTGGCTGGCGTGGCGGCAGCTGCTGGCCAGCACCTATCCGCAGCGCCTGCAGGCATTCGAATCCCATCAGTGCAGCTATTGAAATCAACCGCTTGCAGATGACTTCTTGAAGATTGCATAAAGTTTGAGGCCCGGTTAGGCTGCCCGCATCCGGCCTTCGGCTGGAACCGCGCCACAACTGTCGTCCACCGGCACCGCCGGATTCGAGGAGGCCACGGCCTCCTCTTTTTCTTTCCGGCTTCGGGCCGCTTCCCATGCGATTCCCGGTTCCCGCGCGGGACGATGCCGGCCATCCCGTGCGGCACCGCGGCGCTTGCGCTGGCGAACGCGCCCGCCGACACTCCGCCCATGCCTGCCGGGGACGCCTCCACCCGCTACCGATGCCGCGCGCTGGCCCTGTGCCTGGGGCTGGCGCTTGGATGTCTGCCGGCTTGCCAGCGCGGACCGGTCCCCGGCCCGGTCGCCCCCCAGGCCACCGCCGAGGCCGCGGCGACGCGCCCGGTGGACGCCGTGTATGTGCTGCGCGACCGCCTGCTGGCGCGCGACGGCGCGGGCTTCGCCCGGCTGGCCGTCCCGCCGGCCCTGCACGCGCAGCTGGAAGCCGCATGGTCGCAGGGAGAGAGCCGGTGGCCGCTGGACGAGCTGCCGCTGGACACCCACATTTCGCGCATGCTGGTCGCCTTGCAGGCCCCGCAGGCCGACAAGGCGCTGATGACGACCTTCCGCCGGCAGTTCGCCCATGCCGACAAGGACATCGACCAGGCGGTCCGCACCCTGGTGGTGTTCGGCGGCGAGTACGTGCAGAAGGATGCCGGATACAGCGAGGAAGAGCGTGCGCACATCACCCAGGCCATCACCGCGCTGGGCGGTTGGGCGCTGTCCGCGCCGCTGGCCGACCCGAAACGCGCCCGCCCGTTCTTTTCCACGCTGGCTGCCGCAGCGGTGCGCAGCGGCATCGACGGCAAGGCCGGCAACGCGGCGTTCGCCGCCCTCGGCATGACCCAGAGCCTCAACCGGCTGTCGCCGTTCTTCGCCACCCTGCTGGCGCAACTGCGCCTGCAGTACGGCCTGGATGTCGACGCGGCCCTGCGCAGCCTGCACGTCAGCCTGCTCAGGCAGACCGGCGATACCGCCGAGCTGCGCCTGCAGTACACCCTCGCCGGCACCCACATCGACGCCCTCGCGCCCGCAGTGCGCGTCGACGGCCACTGGTATCTGGCCAATTACCTGCGTCGCGCGGAGCAGTCGCTGCAGTCCGGGCCGTAGGGGCAGGAAGGGGCGGGCCCAAGATTCCAGCGGCGCGGCCGATACACTGGCGACAGGGCGCCCGGCTCCGCGGGACGGAAGCGGGCCGAGGCAGTGAGGCCAAGGGCGAGGGTATGAGCGACAGCCAGACATCGGATACAGGGGAGGGCGCGTGGACGCCGGGTGCGTCCGCATTCGCCGCTTCCGGCCTGTCCATCCTCACCGCCACCGGCGTGGACGCCGCGGCTGCCGCGCTGCTGGAGGCCCTGCGCGATTGCGGCATCGCCGCCGAGGCCGTGGCCTGGACCGACCACGGCGAGCTGCTGTTCGAACCGGCGGAAGCCGGCACCAGCCACAACCGCGCCGCCGCCGAAGCCGCATTCGCCGGCCGGCCGCTGCCCGCCGGCAGCGGGCCGGATACCCAGCTGCTGCCGCCGGGGGCCGCCGAAGCCGGGGCGGTGCTGCTGGCCGCGCCGGGCGCGCTGGCCACCCTGGACGCGTCCGCCAGCCGCCTGCTCGCGCTGGCCGGCAGGCGCCTTTCCGAACTGTTCTCGATCCAGCGCCTGCAGACCTCGGTCAAGGACCTGGAACAGGCCGAACAGCTCCAGCACGCGCTGTTCGCGATCGCCGACATGGCCGCCTCCGACCGAGACATGCAGAGCCTGCTGCGCGGCCTGCACCAGATCATCGGCCGGCTGATGTACGCCGAGAATTTCTACATCGCCCTGTACGACCGCCAGCGCGAAACCATCCGCTTCATCTATTTCGCCGATGAGATGGACGGCGGCATGCACGGTCCCGAGCAGGAGTTCAAGGCCTCGGAGATGGGCGGCAGCCTCACCTTGGGCTTGATCCGCCATGGCCGCGCGGTCCGCGGTCCATCCGAGCAGATTGCCGAGACGCTGGGCCTGATCCATGAAGACGCGCTTGGCACGCCGTCGGTGGACTTCATGGGCGTGCCGATGCGCCGCAACGACGAAGTGGTCGGCGCGCTGGTGGTGCAGAGCTATCGCGAAGGCTTCAGTTACACCCAGTCTGACTGCGCGGTTTTGTCTTTCGTGGCGGAGCACGTGCTCAATGCGGTGGAGCGCAAGCGTGGCCAGGAGGCGCTGGAACAGCACGTCGCCGACCGCACCGTGGAGTTGGCACAGGCCAATATGCAGCTGCAGGCGCAGGTGGCCGAGCGCGAACGCGCGGCGCACCTGCAGGCCACCCTGTACAAGATCGCCGCCCTGGCCAACAGCCAGGAGCGCGACGAGGACTTCTACCGCAGCATCCACCACTCGGTGGGTGAGTTGCTGTATGCCGAGAACTTCTACATCGCCCTGCTCTCCGCCGACGGCACCCAGCTGGAGATTCCCTACTCGGTGGACGTGGCCGGCGACGACCGTGTCGACCGCCCGTTGGGCCAGGGCCTGACCGAATACGCCCTGCGCCTGGGCCACGCCTTGCTGATCGATGACCAGGGCGTGCGCGAACTGGTGGCGCGCGGCGAGATGGACGCCACCCACCACGCCAGCCGCACTTCCGCGGTGTGCTGGCTGGGCGCGCCACTGATGGGCGCCGATGGGGTAATGGGAATGGTGGTGGTGCAGAGCTACCGGCCGGACCTGGTGTACAGCAGCGAGGACGCCGAACTGCTGACCTTCGTCGCCCACCAGATCGCCAGCAGCGTGCAGCGCCGGCGCCACGCCGAAGCCCTGCACGCGCTCAACGCCGAACTGGAACAGCGGGTGCAGGCACGCACCCGCGAACTGCGCCGCGAGATCTCGGTGCGCGAGCAGGTGGAGGCCCAGCTCAAGCACCAGGTCATGCACGACCCGCTGACCGGCCTGCCCAACCGGCTGTACCTGCGCGACCGGCTGGAACGGGCGCTGTCCAGCCAGCAGCGCAACCCGCAGCACGCCTTCGCCCTGCTCTACCTCGACGTGGACCGTTTCAAGCTGTTCAACGACAGCCTGGGCCACCTGGCCGGTGATGCGGTGCTGCGCGAGGTGTCGGCGCGCTTGCTGGACTGCGTGCGCGGCCCGGACATCGTCGCCCGCCTGTCCGGCGACGAATTCGCGATCCTGCTGGAGGAGGGCGCCCAGCCCGCCACCGCGGTCAAGATCGCCCAGCGCATCCAGGCGCGCATGCAGGCCGCGGTGCAGGTGGGCGACCGCGACCTGCAGGCCTCGGTCAGCATCGGAATCGCCATCAGCCACCCGCGCTACCAGACCATCGACGAGATGCTGCACGACGCCGACGTGGCGCTGTACCGCGCCAAGGCGACCGGGCGGCAGCGCTTCGTGCTGTTCGACGAGCGCCAGCAGAAGGCGGCGATGAACGTGCTGGAACTGGAGCTGCAGCTGCGCCAGGCGCTGCATGCAGGCGAGTTCGTGCCCTATTTCCAGCCCATCGTCCGCCTCGACGACGGCGGCACGGTGGGCTACGAGGCGCTGATCCGCTGGCAGCACCCCACCCGCGGCCTGCTGGGGCCCGGCGAGTTCCTGCCGGTGGCCGAGGAGAGCGGCCTGATCGAGGCGATCGACTGGCACATGTATCGGCTGGCCTGCACCGCAGGCGCACCGCTGGTCGCGGACGACGGCTTCATCAGCATCAACATCTCGCCGCGCCATTTCCAGTACGAGGATTTCGACCAGCGCCTGCTGGACCTGCTGCAGGAGACCGGGTTCCCGCCGGCACGGCTGCGCATCGAGGTCACCGAAAGCACCCTGCTGGGGGACCCCGAGGCCGCCGCGCGGATCCTGCAGCGGCTGCAGGACGCGCAGGTGGGCGCCGCGCTGGACGACTTCGGCACCGGCTATTCCTCGCTCAGCTACGTCCATCGCTTCCCGCTGAAGTCGATCAAGATCGACCGCTCGTTCATCCGCGACCTGGGCCAGGCCGACGCGCGCCGCAGCCTGGCGATCATCGAAGCGGTGCAGGGCCTGGCCCGCTCGCTGAGCCTGAGCGTGGTGGCGGAGGGCGTGGAAACCGAGGCCCAGCGGCAGGCACTGCTGGCGGCAGGCTGCCCCTGCGCGCAGGGCTTCCTGTTCGGGCGGCCGCAGCCGGCCGGGCATTGGCGGGCGGGCGCGGCATCCGGGCCCGCGTTGCCGCGCGAAACGTGACTCCGGTCACATGAATCCCGGCCTCGGGTGGCGCCACGCCACGCCTGCCGGCGACGGACGTCCATAATGGCGGTGATGCCAGATCGCCAGACTCCCGCCCAGGCCGGCCTGTTCGACCCGCCGACCGCAGATGCCGCGCGCGACGCCGACGCCGCCGGCGCGGACATCCGTTCCGACGCCGCGAATGCCGGCGAACCATTGCCGCTGCCCGCCTTCCTGGGCCCCGGCGGGGCCCCTGCCGCGCCGACGCGCCCCCACAGGAACCGGCTGCCGCTGTGGGCGCGCCTGCTGGGGCGGCCGCTGCACCCGTGGCTGAAGCTGGACATCGAAACCGATCCGCAGGTGGGCGGCGACCCTCGCCCGATCTGCTACGTGCTGGAGGACTACGGCCTCTCCAACGCCCTGATCCTGGCGCGGGCCTGCCGCGAGGCCGGCCTGCCGCCGCCGCTGCAGCCGATCGCCGGCGACCCGCTGGGCCGCAAGCGCGCCTACGTGGCGCTGTCGCGCCGCCACGCCAACGCGCTGGGCCTGCTGCCGGGCGCCGAACACAAGACCCATTCCGGCTCGCTGGCGCGGCTGCTGCAGGCGCACCGCGACGATGCATCGCTGGACGTGCAGCTGGTGCCGGTGTCGATCTTCGTGGGCCAGGCGCCCAAGCGCAGCAGCGGCTGGTTCAGCGTGCTGTTCTCGGAGAACTGGACGCTGGTGGGCCGCTTCCGCCGGCTGCTGGCGATCCTGCTCAACGGCCGCGACACCCTGGTGCAGTTCGCCCCGCCGATCCCGCTGCGCGACATCGTCGCCGAGGGGCTGGAACCCGAGCGCACCGTGCGCAAGCTCTCGCGCGTGCTGCGCACCCACTTCCGCCGGGTGCGCGAGGTGGTGATCGGGCCGGATCTTTCGACCCGCCGCATGCTGGCCGACCAGGTGCTGTCCGCGCCGCTGGTCAAGGACGCCATCGCCGACCAGGCCCGCCGCGACAACAGCAAGCCGGAAGAAGCGTGGAAGAAGGCCAACGCCTATTTCTGGGAAATCGCCGCCGACTACTCGAACACGGTGGTGCGCTCGCTGAGCTTCCTGCTGACCTCGGTGTGGAACCGCATCTACCGCGGCGTGCTGGTGCACCACCTCGACCAGTTCAAGCAGGAAGCGCCGGGCCATGAAGTGGTCTACGTGCCCAGCCACCGCAGCCACATGGACTACCTGCTGCTGAGCTACCTGTTGTACAGCCACGGCATCGTCGCCCCGCACATCTTCGCCGGCATCAACCTCAACCTGCCGGTGGTGGGCACGGTGCTGCGCAAGGGCGGCGCGTTCTTCGCCCGCCGCAGCTTCAAGGGCAACGCGCTGTATTCGGCGGTGTTCCGCGAGTACATGGCGCAGCTGGTCGCCGGCGGCTATTCCATCGAATACTTCATCGAAGGCGGGCGCTCGCGCACCGGCCGGCTGCTGCAGCCCAAGGGCGGCTCGCTGGCGATGACCGTGCGCGCCTACCTGCGCCAGCCGACCCGGCCGCTGCTGTTCCAGCCGGTCTACATCGGCTACGAAAAGCTGATGGAGGGCCGCAGCTACCTCGACGAGCTGTCCGGCAAGCCGAAGGAAAAGGAGTCCATCTGGCAGCTGGTGACCGGCATCCCCAAGGTGCTGCGCAGCAACTACGGCCAGGTGGTGGTGAACTTCGGCGAACGCATCCGGCTGGACGAGATCCTGGCCGAGCACGCGCCGGAATGGGACGGCAAGCCGGTGGGCGACGACGAAAAGCCCGCATGGTTCGCCCGCACCATCGACGCGCTGGCGCAGAAGATCCAGGTCCACGTCAACCGCGCCGCCGACGTCAATCCGATCAACCTGCTGGCGCTGGCGCTGCTGTCCACCCCCAAGCACGCGATGGGCGAGGCCGACCTGCGCGCGCAGATCGCGCTGTCCAAGACCCTGCTGGCGGACGTGCCGTATTCGGACTGGGTGACGGTGACCCCGCACTCGCCGGAGCAGATCATCGCCCACGGCGAGGAGATCGGCCTGATCGCCCGCACCCCCCACCCGCTCGGCGACGTGCTCGGCGTGGAGGGCGACAACGCGGTGCTGCTGAGCTACTTCCGCAACAACGTGCTGCACCTGTTCACCGCATCGTCGTGGATCGCGGTGTGCTTCCAGAACAACCGCCGCATGGGCCGACGCCAGCTGCAGCAGATCGGCCGCACCCTGTATCCGTTCCTGCAGGCCGAGCTGTTCCTGCCCTGGGACGAGGACACGTTCGCCGAGCGCATCGACCGCACCATCGAGGTGTTCGTCCGCGAAGGCCTGCTGGAGCAGGCCAGCGACGAGGACGGCGGCATCCTCCAGCGCAACGCCGGCCAGAGCGACGAGGTGTTCCGCCTGCGCGCGCTCGGCCACACCCTGCAGCAGGCCTTCGAGCGCTATTACATCGCCATCGCGGTGCTGGTGAAGAACGGCTCCGGCACCCTCGGCGCGGGCGAGCTGGAAAGCCTGTGCCAGCTCACCGCGCAGCGGCTGTCGCTGCTGTACGCCCCGGCCGCCCCGGAGTTCTTCGACAAGGCGCTGTTCCGCGGCTTCATCCAGCAGCTGCGCGATCTCAAGCTGGTCTGGCCGCACCCGGAAACCAGCAAGCTGATGTTCGACGACCGCCTGAAGGCGTGGGCCAAGGACGCGCGGGTGGTGCTGGGCCGCGAGCTGCGCGCCACCATCGAGAAGATCAGCCCGGCCAGCGCGCGCACCACCGGGGAGATCCCCGCGCTGCCGCCGGAGAACGCGGACACGCCGTCGTCCTGACGGCGCATCCGGGCAGGCGCCCTAGGCCGGCTCGTCCGGGATCAGCGCGTTCTCCAGCCAGGCGATCTGGTCCTTCAGCAGCAGCTTGCGCTTCTTCAGCCGCTTCAGCATCAGCTCGTCGGCCTGGATGTCGGCCTGCAGCCGCGTGATGGCATCGTCCAGGTCCCGATGCTGCTCGCGCAGGTCCACCACGCGCCGCGCCATGCGCGACAGTTCGGCCGGATCGGTGGGCTGGTTCATGTGCCGAGCATAGCGCGCCCGGATGCCGCCGGCGGGCGGGTAAAATGGCGGTTCGATGAATACCACCGCGCCCCCGCTCAACGACCTCCCCCTCCCCAGCCGCAAGCGCGAGGCCGACAAGCTGGCCAAGCGCCTGCGCCACCAGGTGGGCAAGGCGATCGCCGACTTCGGCATGATCGAGGACGGCGACAAGGTCATGGTCTGCCTGTCCGGCGGCAAGGACAGCTACACGATGCTGGACGTGCTGCTGCAGCTGCGCAAAAAAGCGCCGGTCGATTTCAGCATCACCGCGGTCAACCTGGACCAGAAGCAGCCGGGCTTCCCGGAGCACGTGCTGCCGGAGTACCTGCGCTCGATCGGGGTGGACTTCCACATCCTCGAACAGGACACCTACTCGGTGGTCAGCCGGGTGATCCCGGAAGGCAAGACCATGTGCTCGCTGTGCTCGCGGCTGCGCCGCGGCGCGCTGTACACCTACGCCGAGCAGCACGGCTTCACGAAGATCGCGCTGGGCCACCACCGCGACGACCTGGTCAACACGTTCTTCCTCAACCTGTTCTTCCACGCGAAATTGAGCGGCATGCCGCCCAAGCTGCTCAGCGACGACGGCAAGCACGTGGTGATCCGCCCGCTGGCCTACGTGCGCGAGGCCGACATCGAGGCCTACGCCGAGGCGAAGGGCTTCCCGATCATCCCCTGCAACCTGTGCGGCTCGCAGGAGAACCTGCAGCGCAAGCAGGTGAAAAAAATGCTGGCGCAGTGGGAAAAGGAATCGCCCGGCCGCATCGAGACCATGGCGCGCGCGCTGGGCGACATCCGCCCGTCGCAGCTCAGCGACCCGAAACTGTTCGACTTCCTCGCCCTCGGCAAGCGCGGCGACGCGGCGCTGCCCGACGCGCATGCGTGGCTGGCTGGCGCACCCGACGCGCCGGAGCCCGTGGCGATGGCGCTGCATCCGGTGCGCAACCACGACGGGCTGGACATCCTGAAGTCCTGATCCCGCGCCGCGTTTCCCGCATTCCCGCCCGGCCTTCGGCGCTCCGCTGGCGAAGGCCCTTCCACAGGATTCCCGATGTTCTTCCGCAACCTGACCCTGTTCCGCTTCCCCTCCTCGCTCGACCTGTCCGACCTCGAACCGCAGCTGGCCGAATGCGCGCTCAAGCCGGTCGGCCCGCTGGAGCTGTCCTCGCGCGGCTTCGTCGCGCCGATGGGCCAGCACCACGACGGCTTCCAGCACCTGTGCGACGACGCGCGCTGGCTGACCGTGGGTGGCGAGGACAAGCTCCTGCCCGGCGCGGTGGTCAACGACCTGCTGCAGAAGAAGCTGGCCGCGATCGAGGAGAAGGAAGGCCGCAAGCCCGGCGGCCGCACCCGCAAGCGGCTGAAGGACGAACTGATCACCGAACTGCTGCCGCGCGCGTTCGTGCGCCCGGTGCGCAGCGACGCCCTGCTCGACGGCCAGCTGGGCGTGATCGCGGTGGACACCTCCTCGCGCAAGTCGGCCGAGTCGGTGGTGTCGGAAGTGCGCCGCGCGCTGGGCAGCTTCCCGGCGCTGCCACTGAACGCCGAAGTGGCGCCGCGCGCCATCCTCACCGGCTGGCTGGCCGGCGACGCGCTGCCCGACGGTCTGGCGCTGGGCGACGAGTGCGAGCTGCGCGACCCCACCGACACCGGCGCGGTGGTGAAGATCCAGCGCATGGAGCTGTCCGGCGAGGAGATCAGCAAGCATCTCGAGGCCGGCAAGCAGTGCACACGGTTGGCGCTGGTGCTGGACGACCACGTCAGCTTCGTGATCGGCGAGGACCTGATCGTGCGCAAGTTCAAGCTGCTGGACGGCGCGGTGGACCAGATGGAGTCCACCGAACACGACGACATCGTGGCCGAACTGCAGGCCCGCTTCGCGCTGATGACCGGCGAGTTCAAGCGCCTGTTCGCGGTGCTGGAGAAGGCGTTCAAGCTCAGCAAGGCGGAGTGAGGCCTGCTCCTCTCCTTGCGCAGCAGGGGAGGATCGGCAGGGCACTGCCCTGGCGGGGAGACGCCTCCAGCCGTCCATCCTCGGTGAGGGGCGGGCCGTAGAATCGCCGCATATGCGCGCCCTGTTCCGCCTGCTCGCCCCCGTCCGCACCACGCCGAAGACCCCGGCGGTGCAGCGCGACCGCCTGCCCTTCGTGCTGGACGACGGCAGCCGCATCGACGTGCTGCGGGTCCGCGATCCGCGCGCGAAGCGGGTCAAGCTGTCGGTGGACGAACGCGGCGCGCGCCTGACGCTGCCGCTGCGCGCCAGCCTGGTGTCCGGCGAACGCTTCCTGCGGGAACACCGCGACTGGCTGGTGCGGCAGCTGGCGGCGCAATCCGGCCTCGCCGGCACCGGCCTGGTCCGCACCACCACCACCACCCTGCCGCTGCGCGGCGCCGACCTGCCGCTGCGCTGGGACGGCGGCCGCGCGACGCGGCTGGAGTGCGATGCCGACGGCGGCCTGCGCTTCATCGCGCCGGCCAGCGCCGGCGACGCCGCGCTGCGGCGCGCGCTGCGCGACTTCTACGAAGCCCAGGGCCGCGCGGATACCGGCCGCTGGCTGCCGAAATACCTGTCCGGGCTGCCGCGCCCGCCGCGCCGCCTCGTGTTCAAGCGCACCTCGTCGCTGTGGGGCTCGCTGGCCCCGGACGGCACGCTGGCGCTGGACCTGGCGCTGCTGCTGGCGCCGCCGCCGGCGTTCGAATACGTGCTGGTGCACGAGCTCTGCCATCTGCTGCATGCCGACCACTCGACGCGCTTCTGGAACGAGGTCGAAGCGCGCTTCCCGACGTGGCGCGACGAGCGCGCGTTCCTGCGCGCCGAAGGGCGCGCGCTGAAGGGCCGGCTGCGGCAGCTGCTGGCCGGCTGAGGGCGCGGATCACGTAATCTCCGGCAACGACAACACCGGGGAACCCATGTCCATGACCTACACCCATCGCCGCCTGCTGTCCCTTGCCCTGATCGCCGCGGTCGCCGCGCTGCCGGCCTGCAAGAAGGCCCAGGACGCCGCGGTCGAAGCCGCGATGGAGAAAGCCACCGGCATGAAGGTGGACAAGGACGGCAACGCCGTCACCATCAAGACCGAACAGGGCGACCTCAAGGTGGCCACCGCCGAGGACGGCGGCAGCGTGCCGCTGCCGGCCGGCTTCCCCTCCGACATCTACCTGCCGGACGGGCACAAGGTGGCCAGCGCGATGGAGCTGGGCGGCGCGCAGATGGTCAACCTCACCACCGCGGCGGACATGGCCGCCGTGCATGCCGCCACCGACAAGGCGATGCGGGACGGCGGCTGGCAGCGCGAGATGGCGATGCAGACCGGCGACAGCAGCAGCCTGGCCTACAGCAAGGACAAGCGGCAGGTGTTCTACCAGCTGCTGAAGGGCGAAGAGGGCGGCACCCAGCTCGCCATCCGCGCCGGCACCAACGAATAGGCACCGCGTTCCGCTGGAGCCCACCGCAGGGGCGCGGACGCCCTCGCTCAACACGCACCCGCTGCAGGAGCGCGCCGCAGGGGCGCGACCGCCTTCGCGAAACCACATCCCGTGCATCGCGCCCTTCAGTGCGCTCTTACGGCGACATCAGGAAATCGTTGATCGCGCCGGCCACCGCGTCCGGCTGCTGCATGTGCAGGTGGTGGCCGCCCGGCATCGCCAGCAGGCGCCCACGCGGCAGCAGCTCCACCCGCCGGCGGCGCTGCGCATCGGGGAAATAGGGTTGGGCCGGCTCGGCGAACACGGCCAGCGTGGGACAGCTGATGCACGCCAGCAGGTCGTCGATCTGCGCCTCGGTCAGCCGGCTGAGGCTGGGCAGGGTCAGGCGCTGGTCGCTGCTCCAGGCATAGCCGCCGGCCACCGGGTTCACGCCGCGCTCCACCAGCAGGCGCACCAACGCCTCGTCCAGGCCGCTGCCTGGCACGCGGCCGGCGTGCAGGCGCGCGCGCACGGCGGTGTCGATGTCCGGAAACACGCGCAGGCGCTTGCCGGCCACCCGCCGCTGCGCGGCCACCGCTTCCCGCATCCGCGAGGCCGTGTGCTCGGGTGTTTCCGCCAGCGCGCCCAGCATCTCGATCGCCACCAGCCGCTCGATCCGCTCCGGGCACGCGGCCGCCACCATGCTGGCGATGCCGGCGCCCATCGAATGGCCGAGCAGGTGGAAGCGATCCCAGCCCAGCGCATCGGCGGCGTCCAGCACCGCGGCGATGGCAACGCTGAAGGAATATTCCGCGCCCGCCGGCAGGTGCGCGCTGCGGCCGTGGCCGGGCAGGTCCAGCGCCACCAGGTCGAACGCGCGCAGGTACGGCGCCATGGGGACGAAGCTGGCGGCGTTGTCGAGCCAGCCGTGCAGCGCCAGCACCCGCGGGCCGCGACCGTCATTGCGCAGGCCGGCGAGGCGGCCCAGCGCTGCATCGAAGCCCACCTCGCGCATCAGGCCCAGCCCGCGTCGCCCTGCGCCAGGGCGGCCAGCGCGTCGGCATGCGCATCGCCCGCGTTCAGGCAGGGGATGTAGCGCAGCGCCTCGCCGCCGGCGGCGCGGAAGGCGTCGGCATTTTCCACCGAGATTTCTTCCAGCGTTTCCAGGCAGTCCACAGCGAAGCCCGGGCAGACCACGTCCACCCGGCGCACGCCGTCGCGCGCCAGCGCTTCCAGCGTCGGCAGGGTGTAGGGCTCCAACCAGCGCTCGCGGCCGAAGCGCGACTGGAAGGTCAGCAGCAACTCGTCGCGCGGCACCCCCAGCGCCGCCGCGATGGCGCGCGCGCTGGCCTCGCACTGGTCGGCGTAGGGATCGCCGCCGTCCACCAGCCGCCGCGGGATGCCGTGGAACGACAGCAGCACGCGCTCGCCGCGGCCGTGCGCGTCCCAGTGCGCGCGGATCGACCCGGCCACCGCCGCGGCCCAGCCGGCGTCCACGTGGTAGTCGTGCAGCACCTCGACCTGCAGGTCGCCCGCCGCGGCGGCCACCGCATCGGCCACGCTGGCGGTGGTGGTGGTGGAGTACTGCGGGTACAGCGGCAACACCCGCACCCGGCGCACGCCGGCGGCGCGCAGGCCGTCGAACACGGATGCCACCGACGGCTCGCCGTAGCGCATCGCGTACGCCACCCGACTGCCCGGCAGGCGCGCGCCCACGGCATCGGCCAGCGCGGCGGTGTGCACCGCCAGCGGCGAACCGCCCGCCATCCAGATCTGCGCGTACTTGTGCGCCACCTTCGGGCTGCGCAGCGGCAGGATGATGAAGTGCAGCAGCGGGCACCACAGCCAGCGGGTCAGCTGGACCACGCGGTGGTCGTGCAGGAACTGCGCGAGGTAGCGGCGGACTGCCGGGGCGGTGGGCGCCGCCGGGGTGCCGAGGTTGACCAGTACCAGCGCGGGAGCGGCGTCAAGGGGCGTCGACATGGGCATAGGATCGCATGGCGGCCCGCGTACCATGCGCTGACTTAATATCGATTCATGGCCGCCGCGCCACGATGCGGCTTCCGCGCTTTCCCACACAGACCACGCAGACCACGGAGACCACGATGACTGCGACGCCGCGACGCCTGACCCTTGCCCTTGCCGTGCTGCTGGCTGCCGGTGCCGTCGTCGCGGGTTCGCGCGAGGACGTGCGCGCCGACGATGCGGTGCGGGTGGTGCGGCAGATCCAGTCCATCCCCGAGGCGTCGATCCCGGACCGCCTGCTGGAAGATGCCAAGGCGATCGTGGTCGTCCCGGACACCATCAAGGCCGGCTTCATGCTGGGCGGCCGCCGCGGGCTCGGTCTGGTGTCGATCAAGACCCCCGATGGCACCTGGTCGAATCCCGTGTTCGTGAAGCTGGCCGGCGCCAGTTTCGGCCTGCAGGCCGGCGTGCAGTCGGCCGACGTGATCCTGGTGTTCCGCAGCGAGCGCGGGCTGGACAACCTGGTCAACGGCAAGATCACCCTCGGCGCCGATGCCGGCGTGGCCGCCGGCCCGGTCGGCCGCAACGCCGCCGCCGCCACCGACGGCGCGCTGAAAGCCGAGATCTGGTCGTGGTCGCGCGCGCGCGGGCTGTTCGCGGGCGTGGCGCTGGACGGCGCGGTGCTGTCGATCGACAACGGCGCCAACCGCACCGCCTACGGCAGCGGCGTGACCCCGCGGATGATCTTCGAGGGCCGCGCGCCGCAGGCGCCGTCGGCCCCCATCGTCGCCTTCCGCGATGCGCTGGAGGAAGCCACCGCCGCCGCCCGCTACGCCCGCCGCGGTGCCAGCGCCCCGGCCGCGCCGGCGCAGCCGTCGCCGGCCGCCGCCACCGTGCAGCCGCTGGATGCGGGCAACCCGGCCACCACCACGCCGCTTGAGGACTGAGGCCGGACGCTGCGGTATTCTTGGGCTCCTGTAATCCTGCGAAGTGATGGCCATGATCGGTTGGCGCGAACTCCTCATCCTGCTGGTCATCGTGCTGCTGATCTTCGGCACCAAGCGCCTCACCTCGGGCATGCGCGAACTGGGCAAGGGCATCCGCGAGTTCAAGAAGGGCGTGCAGGAACCCGACGCCGAGTCCCCGCCGCCGCAGCTGCGCAACGATGGACGCGAGGACGCGGCCGCCGCCGAGCATGACCGCCAGCGCGACGCTTCGCGGCAGGACTCCTGAAGCGCTGCGTAGTCGTTCGCAGCGATGTTCGAGGTCAGCTTTCCCGAGTTGGTGATCCTGGGCGCCATCGCCCTGCTGGTGCTGGGCCCGGAGCGGCTGCCCAAGGCCGCGCGTTTCGTCGGGCTGTGGGTGCGCAAGGCGCGCGCACAGTGGTTCGCGATGAAGAACGAACTGGAGCAGGAGCTGGCCCACGAGGAACTCCGGCGCAGCCTGCAGGAGACCCGCCAGGCGCTGCAGGAAGTGCAGCAGGGCGTGCAGCTGGATACGCCGATGCAGGACGCGCCGCCGCCCTCGACCCCGCCCCCGCCTGCGACCCGTCAAGGCCATGACGGCACCTGACCCCGCGCAGGAAGAGCGCCCGCTGATCGCCCACCTGCTGGAGCTGCGCGCCCGCCTGGTGAAGGGCGTGGTGGCGGTGCTGGTGGCGTTCGGGGTGGCCGCGTTCTTCAGCAACCCGCTGTACGCGCTGCTGTCCAAGCCGCTGCTGGCCACCCTGCCGGCCGGCAGCCAGCTGATCGCCACCGATCCGCTGACCCCCTTCTCGACGCCGCTGCGGCTGGCGCTGTATGTCGCCCTGCTGGCGGCCGCACCGGTGCTGCTCTACCAGCTGTGGGCGTTCGTCGCCCCCGGCCTGTACCGGCGTGAGCGGCGGCTGGCGGCGCCGATGCTGGTGTCTTCGATCCTGCTGTTCTACGCCGGCTGCGCGTTCGCCTACTACGTGCTGCTGCCGGCGATGTTCCGCTTCATCGCCTTCACCCGCCCGGAAGCGGTGGCGCTGATGCCCGATATCGCCCGCTACCTGGACTTCGTGGCGGTGATCGCGCTGGCGTCCGGGCTTGGCTTCGAGTTGCCGGTGGCGATCACCCTGTGCGCCATGTTCGGCTGGGTCACCCCGGCCCAGCTGCGCCAGGGCCGCGGCTATGCGGTGATCGGCATCGCCGTGGTCGCGATGTTGATCACCCCGGGCGACGGCCTGTCGATGCTGCTGATGATGGTGCCGATGTACCTGCTGTACGAAGCCGGCATCATCGCCGCGGGACTGGCCATGCCGCGCCCGGACGATGCGCGCGCCTGAGGCGGGAAGTCCGGCTCAGGCCTCGAAACCGTGCACCGGCGGCGGCACCGGCGACGACGCGGCCGAATCGCCGAAGGTGTCGCGCCAGGCCAGGTAGGCCGCGCCCACCACCAGCACCAGCACCACCCCGGCGAAGCCGAGCATGGTCAGCATGGTCAGCAGCGCCCCCAGCGCCGGATGGATGGCGCCGCCCAGCACCGCCAGCAGGCTGGCCAGCAGCGCCACCACCAGCGCCGCCAGCAGCAGCGCGCCGACGAACAGCCCGCCGGCCACCAGGTTGGCGCCGATGTTGCGGACCGAAGCGCGCAGCGCGTTGCGCAGCGCATCGCCCAGGCCGTTGCCCGAGAACAGCATCAGCGGGATCGCGAACAGCATCAGGCCGTAGCTGAAATAGTTGAAAACCAGCTGCACCAGGAACAACAGGCCGCCGTTCTGCGGCTGCGGCACCGCCGGCGTGCCGCCCTGCATCGCCGCCTGCATCGCCTGCAGGTAGTCGCGCCAGTAGTCGCTGCCGGCCACCGCCACCATCAGCACGCCGCCGACCACCGCCAGCGCCACCTGCACCAGCCCAAGCCAGGCCAGCTGGCGGCCCTTGCCGCTGCGCAGCGGCACGAACACGTCGCGCGCATGCGCCGGACGGCCGGCCTCGGATTCGCGGATCACGTGCATCAGCCCGCCCAGCAGCACCGGCACCAGCAGCATCACCGCCAGCGTCAGCGGCAGCGCCACCGCCATCAGCAGGCCGAGGCCGGGCGCCTGCCCCGCGCCCTTGCCGCCGGCCAGCAGCAGCCCGAGCACCAGCGCCAGCGCCAGCACCGCGGCGTACAGCGCGATGATCGCCAGCGCCGCCGCACCGAACACCGCGCGCGGGTTCTTCGCGCCCAGGTCGATGGCCTGACGGAACCACACCAGCCCTTGGCTGGCCGGCAAATCGCGAATGTCCATGCTGCGCCCCGGGATCGATGCGCACAGGATACCGGAGCGCGCGTCAGCGCCGGGCGCGGCGGACGAAGCGGCGCAGGACTTCGCGCGCATGCGGCGCCGCGCCGACCTCGCGCGCCAGCCGCTTGCCGCAGCGGCCCTCGCGGGCCAGCGCATCGGCACGGGCATGGATGTAGCCGCGCATGTGGCCGGCGCTGAACTCGGGATGGAACTGCAGGCCCCAGGCCGCGTCGCCCCAGCGGAAGGCGTGGCAGGCGTCGTGGTCGTTGCGGGCCAGCACGGTGGCCCCGGGCGGCGGCTGCAGCACGCTCTGCAGGTGGGTGGCCTGGGCGGCAAAACGCACCGGCAGGCCGGCGAACAGCGGGTCGTCCTGCGCCTGCGGGTGCAGGTCGATGTGGACCGTGCCCATCTCGCGGCCATTCGGGTTGTCGTCGACCGTGCCGCCCAGCGCGTGCGCGATCAGCTGGTGGCCGTAGCAGATGCCCAGCAGCGGCAGGCCGGCGTGCGCAGCCTCGCGCAGCCACGCCGCGCTGCGTTCGCTCCAGTCGTGGCGCTCGGTGACCATCGCCGCCGAGCCGGTCACGATCGCCCCGGCGAAGCCCTCGCGGCCGGGCAATGCGTCGCCGCGCTGGACGTCCACCACCACTGCATCGTCGCGGCCCAATCCGGCGGCCACCCGGATCCAGTGGGCGAAGCTGCCATGGCGGCGCATCGACGGGGTGGGCTGGCCGGTTTCGAGGATCAGGAAGGGCGGGGTCATCGGCGTTCGCGGGCGGCGTGGCGGCGGGCGGAAAAACAGGCGCCCTTATACTAATCCGCTACCTCGCACTTCCCAGCCCGACATGGCCGTTCCGATCACCTTCCAGCAACTCGTCTCGCGCCTCAACGCCTACTGGGCGGAACAAGGCTGCGTCCTGATCCAGCCGCTGGACCTCGAGGTCGGCGCCGGCACCTTCCACCCGGCCACCTTCCTGCGCGCGCTCGGCCCGGAGCCGTGGAACGCCGCCTACGTGCAGCCCAGTCGCCGCCCCACCGACGGCCGCTACGGCGAGAACCCCAACCGCCTGCAGCGCTACTACCAGTTCCAGGTGGTGATGAAGCCCAGCCCCGACAACATCGTCGAGCTGTACTTCGACTCGCTGAAGGCGCTGGGCATCGATCCGCTGGTGCACGACCTGCGCCTGGTCGAGGACAACTGGGAATCGCCGACGCTCGGCGCCTGGGGCCTGGGCTGGGAAGTCTGGCTGAACGGCATGGAGGTGACCCAGTTCACCTACTTCCAGCAGGCCGGCGGGCTGGAGTGCCGCCCAGTGCTGGGCGAGATCACCTACGGGCTGGAACGCCTGTGCATGTACCTGCAGAACTGCGACAACGTCTACGACCTGGTGTGGACCTACGGCCCCGATGGGCTGCCGGTCACCTATGGCGACGTCTACCACCAGAACGAGGTGGAGCAGAGCACCTACAACTTCAAGCACGCCGACGTGGCCGAGATGTTCCACCGCTTCGATGCCTGCGAGAAAGAGGCGATGAAGCTGGTCGAAGCCGGCCTGCCGCTGCCCGCCTACGAGCAGGTCACCAAGGCCAGCCACAGCTTCAACCTGCTGGACGCGCGTCGCGCGATTTCCGTGACCGAGCGCCAGCGCTACATCCTGCGCGTGCGCAAGCTGGCGCAGGCGGTGGCGGAAAGCTATTACGCGCAGCGCGAGAAGCTGGGCTTCCCGGGATTGAAGAAGAATTGAAAGCCGTCATTCCCGCGAAGGCGGGAATCCAGCTTTTGAAGTGCCTTGAAAAGAGGCAACAAATGGATTGGACAGACATTCGTCTGTCAGAGCGACCCGCCTTCGCGGGAATGACGAGCAAAAAAAAGCAAAGGCTTTTCGCATGACGACGATGCAACCCCTCCTGATCGAACTCGGCACCGAGGAACTCCCGGTCAAGGCGCTGCCCGGGCTGGCGCAGGCGTTCTTCGACGGCGTCATCGCCGCGCTGGATAAGCGCGGCGTGGCCATCGAGCGCGGCGACGCCAAGCCGCTGTATTCGCCGCGCCGGCTGGCGGTGCTGCTGCCGGGCGTGGCCATCGAGCAACCGGAACAGACCTCGGAAGTGCTGGGACCGTACCTGAACATCGCGCTGGACGCGGACGGCCAGCCGACCCGCGCGTTGCAGGGCTTCGCGGCCAAGGCAGGCATCGACTGGACGCAGCTGGGCAAGACCACCGACGGCAAGGGCGAACGCTTCGTCCACCGCGCCACCACGCCGGGCGCGCTGACCCTCGACCTGCTGCAAGGCGTGCTGGACGAGGCGCTGGCCGCGATGCCGATCCCCAAGCCGATGCGCTGGGGCGACCACGCCTACGGCTTCGCCCGCCCGCTGCACTGGCTGGTGGCGCTGCTGGGCGGCACCGTGGCCAACGTGGAGGCACTGGGCATCCGCGCCGGCCGGCACTCGCGCGGGCATCGCTTCCACGCGCCGGGCAACGTCGCCATTGCGCAGCCGCAGGACTACGTCGAAGCCCTGCGCCAGGCCTTCGTCCTGGTCGATCCGGACAAGCGCCGCGCGCGCATCGTCGATGAAGTGCAGCGCGCGGCGCAGGGCGCCGGCGGCAACGCCCGCATCGACGATGGCAACCTGGAGCAGGTGAACTGCCTCAACGAATGGCCGGTAGCGGTGGCCTGCGCGTTCGAGCGCGAGTTCCTGGCGGTGCCGCAGGAAGCGCTGGTCGAAACCATGGAAGCCAACCAGAAGTTCTTCCCGGTGCTGGACGCGCAGGGCCGGCTGACCGAGCACTTCATCGGCATCGCCAACATCGAGTCGAAGGACGCCGCGGAAATCCGCAAGGGCTACGAGCGCGTGATCCGCCCGCGCTTCAGCGACGCCAAGTTCTTCTTCGACGAGGATCTCAAGCAGGGCCTCGCAGCGATGGGCGAGGGCCTGAAGACCGTCACCTATCAGGCCAAGCTGGGCAGCGTGGCCGACAAGGTGGCGCGCGTGGCCGCGCTGGCCGAGGCCATTGCAGCGCAAGTCGGCGCCGATGCGGGGCAGGCGAAGCGCGCGGCGCTGCTGGCCAAGAACGACCTGCAAAGCCGCATGGTCAACGAGTTCCCGGAGCTGCAGGGCATCGCCGGCCGCTACTACGCGCAGCGCGCGGGCGAAGCCGACGAGGTGGCGCTGGCCATCGACGAGGCCTACCGCCCGCGCTTCGCCGCCGACGACATCGCGGCCTCGCAACTCGGCAAGGTACTGGCGATCGCCGAGCGCCTGGACACGCTGGCCGGCGGCTTTGCCGCGGGCCTGAAGCCGACCGGCAACAAGGACCCGTTCGCGCTGCGGCGCAATGCGCTGGGGCTGGCGCGGACGATCATTGAGAGTGGCTTTGAGCTCAATCTGCCCGTGCAGATTTTCTACGCGCTAGAGCATGTAGACGCGCATATGAAATCTGATCGCTTGAAGAATGCAGAAGAGTTAGCGACGAAAGCACGCGATGTCGGACTGTCTACGCACGTTCCGCATGCTTGGTACGAGTCTCTCCATGACATTTCCATGGAAGATCAAATTAAGACAACGCGCGAACTCTACGACTTCATCCTCGACCGCCTGCGCGGCTACTACGCCGACAAGGGCGTGCCGGCCTCGCAGTTCAACGCCGTCGCCGAACCGAAGCCGGCCTCGCTGTACGACTTCGACCGCCGCCTCGACGCCATCGGCACCTTCGCGCAGCTGCCGGAGGCGGCGGCGCTGGCCGCCGCCAACAAGCGCATCGGCAACATCCTGAAGAAGGCGGACATCGCCATCCCGGCGATGGAGGACGCGGCGCTGCTGCGCGAACCGGCCGAGCTGGCGCTGGCCGAGGCGGTGGAAGCCGCCTATGCCGAGACCGGCCCGGCGCTGGCGCAGGGCGATTACGTCAGCGTGCTGACCCGGCTGGCGGCGCTGCGCGCGCCGGTGGACGCGTTCTTCGACGCGGTGATGGTCAACGCCGACGACCCGGCCGTGCGCGCCAACCGCCTGGCCCTGCTGAAGCGGCTGGCGGATCGCCTCGGCAGCGTGGCGGCGATCGAGCACCTGTCGGCCTGATCGAGCCGCCAACTCTCCAGAACCCGTAGGAGCGCGCCGCAGGGGCGCGAACGCTTTCGCGAAATCATGTCAAACGCGTCGCGCCCTTTCAGTTGCTCCTACAGAAGACGCATCCGCGGGCGTCGATGCACCGCAGCCCTCCTGCAGGCGCGCCGCAAGCGGCCCGATGCATTCGCGCGATCCTGCGGGACGCTTTCGCGCCCTTTCGGTTGCTCCTGCACGAGGAGGGACGCTGGCCTCCTGCACCTGTCCCCTGCGCGCCCCGGTCCTGGTTAATGGCGCGTTGACGCGGCGCCGGTATCATGCGGCGATGCCCGCACTCCCCTTTCGCCTGCCGCTGCTGCTCGCCTGCCTGTTGGCCACCGCGCCCGCGTGGGCGATCAAGGTGCAGAAGCTGGAGATCGTCGGCCTGCGCGACGAGGCGATGGAAGCCAATGTGCGCAGCGCGCTGTCGCTGAACGACGAGTTGGACCGCGACCTGCGCGCGCGCCGGCTGGGGCATCTGCTGCGGGTGGCCGAAGACGAGGCAAGGCGGGCGCTGGAGCCGTTCGGCTACTACTCGCCGACGATCAGCGTGGAGCGCAGCGACCGCACCGCGCCCGCCGCGGGCGCTGACGCCGACAGTGCGGACGAAGAGGGCAACGACAGCGAGGCCGACGCCAACGCCGACCCTGTCGATGCAGCGGATGCGCGCGGCAACGGCGGCCGCGACCGCGTGCTGACCGTGACCATTCGCATTGATCCGGGCCAGCCGGTGCGGGTGCGCGCGCTCGAACTGGGGGTGGCAGGACCCGGTGGCGACGACCGCCGCGTCGGCGAGGCGCTGGCGGCGTTCGAGCCGCGCGTTGGCGCGGTGCTCGACCATCGCCTGTACGAAGCCGGCAAGGCGCGGATCGCAGTGGCGCTGGCCGAGCACGGCTATTTCGACGCCGCGCTGGCCAGCCATCGGGTCGAAGTGACGCGCGCGCAGCAGGCCGCCGACATCGACCTGCGCTGGACCAGCGGTGCCCGCCACGCGCTGGGCGAAGCCCGCTTCACCCAGACGCCCACGGCCGCCATCGACCCGCGCCTGCTGCGCAAGCTGGTGCCGTGGTCGCCAGGCCAGCCTTACGATCAGGCCGAACTGGAGCGCCTGCGCAAATCGCTGGTGGCGCTGGACTACTTCGCCCTGGTCGACGTGCAGGCCGCGCCAGGCAAGGCCGGCGCGCAGCAGGTGCCGGTGGAGGTGGAGCTGGCCCCGGCCAAGCGCAGCATCTACAGCGCCGGTGCCAGCTACGGCACGCTGAGCGGCGCCGGCATCAGCGCCGGGGTGGAGCGGCGCTACCTCAACCGCCGCGGACACAAGGCGCTGGCGCAGGTGGATTGGGGCAACAAGCGCAAGACCGCCACCGTGCAGTACCGCATCCCCGCCTTCGCCTGGCTGGACGGCTGGTACACCGCCAGCCTGCAGGCCGCCGACGAGCAGACCGACTACGTCAACAGTCGCCGGCTGGAGCTGGTGGGCAGCCGCAGCGGCCAGTTCAACGACCGCCTCAACCTGGTCGCCTCGCTGCACGTGCTGCGCGAGCGCTGGGCCTACACCACGCTGACCAGGCCGGTGCAGGCGTACCAGTTCGCCAGTTTCGTGTATCCCTCGCTGCGCGCCGAGTACATCGACGTCGACAACCGGATGGCGCCGCGGCACGGCGCCGGCGGCACCCTGACCCTGCGCGGCGGCAAGGGCGGCAGCGATTTCGACGCGCGCTTCGCCCAGCTGCACGCCAGCGTGCAGTGGTTCCACGGGCTCGACGCCGACAGCCGGCTGATCGCGCGCGGCGAGCTGGGCCACACCTTCACCCGCGACGTGCTGGACCTGCCGCCCAGCCTGCGCTTCTACGCCGGTGGCGACCGCAGCGTGCGCGGCTACGGCTGGCACGAGATCGGCCCGCGCATCGCCACCAGCGGTGGCGACTACTTCACCGGCGCGTCCAACGTGGTCACCGCCAGCCTGGAGTACGAGCGCTTCATCCGCGGCCCGTGGGGCCTGGCGGTGTTCGTGGACACCGGCAGCGCGTTCGAAGGCCGCGATGCCGACCTGCACACCGGCATCGGCCTCGGCCTGCGCTGGCGCTCGCCGGTGGGGCCGGTACGCATCGACATCGCGCACGGGCTCAACTCGCCCGACTCGCCGATCACCCTGCACCTCAACATCGGTGCCGACCTGTGAACGCGCACGCGGGGGCACGGCCGTGAACTGGCGCGAGCGCTACCGCCGCTACCGCCGCTACGGGCTGGAACCGCTGCCGGCCGATGCCAGCCGCGAGCAGCGCGAGGCGCGGATTGCCGAGCTGCGGGTGCTGCGACACCGGCGCCGACGCAAGCTGGCGATCCGCAGCGGCATCGGCATCGGCACGGTGGGGCTGCTGGCGGTGGCGGCGGTCTGGTGGCTGGTCAGCACCATCGGCGGTCGCGACTTCCTGCTGCGGCAGATCGTTTCGCGCCTGCCGGCCGACGCCGTGCTCACCTGGGATCGGGCGGAAGGCCCGGTGTCCGGGCCGATGATCCTGCGCGGCGTGCACTTCTCGCTGCCGCGCCAGCGCGATCCCGACTGCGTGCCGACGCCGCAGGCCAGCTGCGCGATGGGCACCATCGTGTTCAGCGCGCGCACGCTGGTGCTGGATCCGGCGATCCGCCCGCTGCTGGGCCGCACCCTGCGCCTGGACGCGCTGGACGTGGCCGGTGCCACCCTCGACCTGCCGCGCAGCGATACTCCGTTCGAACTGCCGCGCTGGCCCGACGTGCTGCCGGCCATCGAGCCGCCGCTGGACCTGCGCGCCGACGCGATCCGCATCGACGGCCTGCGCGTGCTGCAGGACGGCCAGCCGCTGATCGACATCCGGCGCGCGCGCGGCGGGCTGGACGCGCGCAGCGGCCGCCTGCACGTCGAACACCTCGCCGTGGACAGCGACCGCGGCCGCTTCGCCCTGCACGGCGATTACGCGCCCGCCGACCGCTACCGCAGCGATCTGCTCGCCACCGCGGTGCTGCCGGCGCCGGCCGGGCAGACCGCGCCGCGGCTGGGGCTGGTGGCGCGCGGCGACCTGTCGCGGATGGTGGTGGCGGTGGCCGGGCGCGCGCCCGCGCCGCTGCGCGCCACCCTGACCCTGCACGGCGCCGCCGACGCGCCGCGCTGGCAGCTGGACGCCGGCAGCGACGCACTCGACATCGGCCTGCTGACCGGCGGCGGAACAGGCGTGCCGCTGCGCTTCACGCTTGCGGCCAGCGGCACCGCGGGCGACGCCCGGCTGCAGGGCGAGCTGCAGCGCGGCGATTTCACCCTGGCGGTGCTGCCCTCCAGCCTGCAGCTGCAGGACCAGCGGCTGCAGCTGCAGCCGCTGGCGGTGGCCACGCTGGGTGGCCGCATCGTCGCCAACGGCGTGGCCGACCTGCGCGATCCGGCCAACGCCTCGCTCAAGCTGGCGCTGAACGCGCGCGGGCTGCGCTGGCAGGACGCCGCGGGCAACACCGCGGTGCTGGCCGATGCGGACCTCGGCATTGCCGGCAAGCCGGAGCGCTGGGCGCTGCAGGGCCAGGCGCGACTGGCCCGCGGCGAAGACCGCGCCACCGTCGACGTGACCGGCAGCGGCGATCGCGACGGCATGCGTTTCCAACGCCTGCGCGCGGCGATGCCGCAGGGCCGGCTGGACGCCAGCGGCACGCTGGCATGGACGCCGGCGCTGCGGTGGCAGGCGCAGGCGCAGCTGGCCGGCTTCGACCCCGGCTACTTCGCGCCGGACTGGCCGGGCGCCATCGACGGCGCGCTGCGCAGCAGCGGCGCATTGCGCGACGGCAAGGGGCTGCTCGCCCACGTCGAGGCGCGCGAGTTGGGCGGCACCCTGCGCGGGCGCGCGCTGGCCGGGCGCGGCCAGGTCGATATCGACGGCGATGCCTATGCCGGCGACCTCGCGCTGGCGCTGGGCGACAGCCGCATCCAGGCCAAGGGCAGCATGGCATCCGCCATCGCCGTGGACGCGAAGTTCGCGCCGCTGCGGCTGGACGACCTGCTGCCGGGCGGCAAGGGCATGCTGCGCGGCAGCCTGACCCTGCGCGGCGCCCGCAACGCGCCGGACGTGGCGGTGGATCTGGCCGGCAGCGATCTGGCCTTCGGCGACTACCGCGCCTCCCGCGTGCAGGCAAAAGGCAGGTTGCCGTGGCGGCAAGGCGATGGCGCGCTGCTGATCGATGCCGACGGCGTGCAGGCCGGCCTGCCGCTGACCCGCCTGCACGCCTCGCTGCGCGGCGCGGTGGAGCGGCTGCGCTTCGACGTGGACGCCGGCAACGACCGCGCCGCGCTGGCGCTGGCCGGCAGTGCGCGGAAGCAGGGCGCGCGCTGGCAGGGCGGGTTGGCAACGCTGTCGCTGGCGCCGGCTGCGGCGGCGAAGTGGACGCTGCAACAGCCCGCCACCTGGTCCTGGGACGGCCGCAGCGGCGCGCTGTCTTCCACCTGCATGCAGTCCGCGCTGGGCGGCACGCTGTGCGCCAGCGCCGACTGGCCGCGCCGCGGCGTGGATCTGCGCGGCAGCGACCTGCCGCTGGCGCTGGCTTCGGACTGGCTGCCCAGACGCGAGGACGGCCGCGCGTGGGCCTTCGCCGGCCAGCTCGACCTCGTCGCGCAGCTGCGCCCGCAGGGCGGTTCCTGGCGCGCCACCGCCAGCGCCAGCTCGGCCAGCGGCGGCCTGCGCAACGGCCCGCGCGCGCGCCGCGACCTGCTGGGCTACCGCGAGCTGCAGCTGGACGCGCGCTTCGATCCGCAGCGCATCGACGCCACCCTGGCCACCGCGCTGGCGAAGGGCGGACGCATCGACGCCCGCGTCGCCACCGGCTGGGACGACTACGCGCCGCTGGTCGGCAGCCTGAAGGCCAACCTGCGCGAACTGGGCTGGCTGGAACTGTTCTCGCCCGACATCGTCCAGCCCGCGGGCACGCTGGACCTGGACCTGCGCCTGGCCGGCACCCGCGCCCGCCCGCTGCTGGGCGGCAGCGGCGCGCTGCGGGAGTTCGCCGCCGAGCTGCCCGCGCTGGGCATCGCCGTGCAGGAGGGCGAGGTGCGCCTGCAGGCGCGCGAGGACGGCAGTGCGCTGATCGCCGGCAGCCTGGGCACCGGCAGGGGCGCCCTGCAGATCGATGGCAGCCTGGGTTGGCTGGACGACGCCACCCCGCTGCAGCTCAACCTGCGCGGCACCGACGTGCTGCTGGCCGATACCCGCCAGGTGCGCATCCTCGCCTCGCCCGACATCGCGGTCAGCTATCGCGCCGGCGCGCCGCTGCAGGTGCGCGGCACGGTGGCGGTCCCCGAGGCCGAGCTGCATCTGGAGCGGCTGGACATGGGCGTTTCGCCCTCGCCCGACGTGGTGGTGCTGGATCCGGTCGATACGCAGCGCGCCGCGGCGGTCCCGCTGCCGCTGGAGCTCGACGTGCTGGTCACGGTGGGCGAGCGGGTGCGCCTGGACGGCTATGGCCTGGCCGGCACGCTGGGCGGCAGCCTGCGAGTGCGCCAGCCGCCCGGCGGCGAACTGCGCGCCACCGGCGCGCTGGAGGTCGGCGGACGCTATCGCGCCTACGGCCAGGACCTGCGCATCACCCGCGGCCGGCTGCTGTGGTCGAACGCGCGCGCCGGCGACCCGCGGCTGGACATCCGCGCCCAGCGCGAAGTCGGCGCGGTCACCGCCGGCGTGCAGGTGACTGGACGCGCGTCCGCGCCGGTCGCCAGCGTCTGGTCGGACCCGGCGATGAGCCAGTCCGAGGCGTTGGCCTACCTCACCCTCGGACGCCCGCTGCCAAGCCTGAGCAGCCGCGAGATGCAGCAGCTCGACGTCGCCAGGTCCGCGCTCAACGCCGGCGTGGGCCTGCTGACCGCCCAGCTGGGCGCGCGCATCGGCCTGGACGACGCCGGCGTGAGCACCTCGCGCGCGCTCGGCGCGGAAGTCCTGGGCATCGGCAAGTACCTGTCGCCCAAGCTCTACGTCAGCTACGGCGTGTCCCTGCTCGGCACCGGCCAGGTGGTCACGTTGAAATACCTGCTGCGCAAGGGCTTCGACATCCAGATCGAATCGTCCACCATCGAGAACCGCGCCTCGGTGAACTGGCGGACGGAAAAGTGATGGGACGCGGCCGCCACCGCGTCGGTGCGCTGTCCGGCTTCAGCGCGCGATCCGCGCGCCCTTCAGGTGGGCGACGCCCTTGGCCACGTCGGTCCACACCAGCCACGCGCCGCCGGCATCCACCGCCAGCTTCGGATAGCCGCTGGCCAGGCCGCGCGCGCCCAGCTTGGCGACCTCGATCTTTTGCAGCGGCTTCGACAGGTCGAGTGGGTAGCGCGCCAGCATCAGCGCCTGTCCCTGCGTATCTTCGCGCAGCCAGGCCACCCACACCTGCTGCGCGTCGATGGCCACCGCGGCGCGGCCCAGCACCGCGGCGCCGGCATCCAGCGTGACCGGCGCGAAGAAGCGCTCGCCGGAATTCGGGCTGCGCGCCAGCCGCAGCGTCGGCGTACCGCCGGCCTCGCTGTACCAGGCCACCACCGCAGTGTCGCCGGACGCGGCCAGCGCCGGGCCGGCCACCGGGCAGGCGTCGATCTTCCAGCCGTCGGCGTGGACGGCCTTGGGCGCGGTCCAGGCGCCGTTTTCGAGCCGCGACACCGCGATGTCGCGGATCTCGTCGTCGCCGCGGTCGCGGTACGCCAGCAGCGGGCCGCGCGCGGTCAGCGCCACGGCGGTCTGGCAGCAGTCGCAGCTGCGCGCATCGACTACCGCATCGGCGCCGCGGTTCAGGCTCATGTCGAAGCGGTTGGAGCGCAGCTGCATCGCGCCGGTCGACGACTGGTGCCCGGCGTGTGCTTCCGCTGCATCCTGCGCGCGGCCGTCCAGCCAGGCGATGCCCGCCGCGTCCGCACCATCCGCCCACAGCGCGGCGAAACCATGTTCAACCGGCTGCGCGTCGTCGTTGACGCGGGTGATCTGGGTCCAGGCCATGCCGCCGTCGCGCGAGCGCGCCAGCACCAGGTCGTAGCCGCCGGCATCGTCCGGCTGGCGCTGCAGCCACTGCGCCCACAGCGCGCCGTCGGGCGTGGCCAGCAGGTGCGGCGTATCGGCCGCGTTGGCGATCAGCGAATTGCCCACCGCGATCGTGCGCGGCTGGCTCTGCCAGCCGGCCTGCTCGGTGTAGGAAGCGAACTGCAGCGCGTTGCGCCGGCCTTCGCGGCGGTTGATCCAGCTCAGCAGCACGCGTTCGCCCGGCGCCAGCACCAGGTCCGGCGCCATCGACCCGGCTTCCGCGGGCAGCACCCATGTCTGGGCGGCGTAGTCGCCGCTGCCCGAACTGGCGGGCGGGGCTTCGCGCTTGCAGGCGGCAAGCAGCGGCAGCGAGCAAGCGAGCGCGAAAGCGAATGCAGTGCGTGTGTTCATGGGCGAAGGATACGCCGGGCGATGGGTTCCTTCCCCGCATTGCAGATGCGGCCTGTTTCCCTTCTCCCCGTTGCATGGGGGAGAAGGAAAATTGAGACGGGCTCAGGGGGTCGCATCGCCACCTGCTGCCCTTCTCTCCGCACAGCGGGAGAAGGGAAATGGCCGAGGGCCAGCTCAGCCGTATCGCACAGCGGGGAGACCGGAAATCGCGGCGGGGCCGGCTGACCCGCATGACCGGCAGACGGAAAGTGTCAGGCCGCGCGTTCGCGCCGCGCGCGCTCCAGGTGCACCAGCAGCAGCGCGATTGCCGCCGGGGTCACGCCGGGGATGCGCTGCGCCTGGCCGACGGTCTGCGGGCGCACGCGCTGGAGCTTCTGCAGCACCTCGGCGGACAGCCCGCGCACGCCCACGTAATCGAACGCATCGGGGATAGGGGTGGCCTCGTGGCGGCGCTGGCGCGCGATCTCCTCGCGCTGGCGGTCCAGGTAGCCAGCGTACTTGGTTTCGATCTCGACCTGTTCGGCCACCTTCGGATCGTCCACCGCCGGCCCCAGCTCCGGCACCCGCATCAGTGCGGCGTAATCGAGTTCGGGGCGGCGCAGCAGGTCCAGCGCGCTGTTCTCGCGGCTGACCTCGACGCCGAGATGGCGCGCCAGCGCGGCGCCCAGGGCATTGTTCGGCGCCGCCCACAGCGCCGACAGCCGCGCGGTTTCGGCGGCGATGGCATCGCGCTTGCGCGAGAACTTCTCCCAGCGCACATCGTCCACCAGCCCGAGGTCGCGGCCCGCCGGCGTGAGCCGCGCATCGGCATTGTCCTCGCGCAATTGCAGCCGGTATTCGGCGCGGCTGGTGAACATGCGGTAGGGCTCGGAGGTGCCGTGGGTGATCAGGTCGTCGACCAGCACGCCGAGGTAGGCCTCGTCGCGACGCAGGGTCCATGCGTCCTGCTGGCGGACGAAGCGCGCGGCGTTGGCGCCGGCCAGCAGGCCCTGCGCGGCGGCCTCCTCGTAGCCGGTGGTGCCGTTGATCTGGCCGGCGAAGAACAGCCCCGCCACCGCCTTGGTTTCCAGCGAGGCCTTGAGCCCGCGCGGATCGAAGAAGTCGTATTCGATGGCGTAGCCGGGGCGGGTGATGTGCGCCTGCTCGAAGCCGCGGATGCTGCGCACCAGCGCCAGCTGCACGTCGAACGGCAGCGAGGTGGAAATGCCGTTCGGATAGATCTCGCTGACGCCCAACCCTTCCGGCTCGACGAAGATCTGGTGGGACGCCTTCTCGGCAAAGCGCACCACCTTGTCCTCGATCGACGGGCAGTAGCGCGGGCCGATGCCTTCGATCTGGCCCGAGTACAGCGGGCTGCGGTGCAGCGCGTCGCGGATGATCTGGTGGGTGCGCTCGCAGGTGTCGGTGATCCAGCAGCTGACCTGCGCCGGCTGGTCCGCGTGGCTGCCCATGAACGACATCACCGGGCGCGGGTCGTCGCCGGGCTGTTCAGTCATCACCGAATAGTCCAGCGTGCGGCCATCGATGCGCGGTGGCGTGCCGGTCTTCAGCCGGTCGACCACGAAGCGGCCTTCGCGCAGCTTGTGCGCCAGTGCGGTGGACGGCGGATCGCCCATGCGGCCGGCGGCGTACTGGGTCTCGCCGATGTGGATCTTGCCGGCGAGGAAGGTACCGGCGGTGAGCACCACGGCCGGTGCGTGGAAGCGCAGGCCGGTGCTGGTGATCGCGCCGCGCACGGCGTCCTGCTCGATGACCAGGTCGTCGACCGCGGCCTGGAACACCGTGAGGCCGGCCTGGGTCTCCACCGCGCGGCGGATGAAGGCGCGGTACAGCGACCGGTCGGCCTGGCAGCGGGTGGCGCGCACGGCGGGGCCTTTCGACGCATTGAGCGTGCGCCACTGGATGCCGGCGGCGTCCGCGGCGCGCGCCATGATGCCGCCCAGCGCGTCGATCTCCTTGACCAGGTGGCCCTTGCCGATGCCGCCGATGGCGGGGTTGCAGCTCATCGCGCCCACGGTTTCGATGCTGTGGGTCAGCAGCAGCGTGCGCGCACCGGCGCGGGCGGACGCCAGCGCGGCTTCGGTGCCGGCATGGCCGCCGCCGATGACGATGACGTCGAAGTTGTAGAAGCTGGCGCTCATGCGGGCATTATCGCGCGCCGCGCAGGACACGGCTGGGCAGGGTTGGCACGTTTCATGCTTTGGAAAGATCAGCACCCGCCCTGGCACGCCAGCTGGCGATGATCGGACTGAACAGGGGCCGATTGCGCGCAGGACGGGGACGCTACGGGGGCCGGTTGTCGGGGGACAGCCGGCCCCCACTTTGTTTCCGGCCGCATCGGCATGCGCATCGATCCAGCCAACCGAGGTCGGCAAGGCGGACCGGAAGGAAAAGCGCCGGTGCCCGCGGGACGCGGAACAGGGGGGATCCGGAGAATCCCGCAAGGCACCGGCGCGATTAGATTAGCGCGAACCGGCGCGATGTGACGCCACGGGTCCATGTTTCGACAATCTCCGGTTCAGGCTGTGACGGCGCGCACAAAGTGCGCGGCCGCAGCGCGCCGCGGCCGCCGAAATGGCATGCGCTAGCATGCGCCGATGACTACCGACGAGCTGCCGGCGCCCGGCATCGACGACATCTTCGATGCCGCCGCGCGCATCGCCCCGCACGCCCACGCCACCCCGGTCCTGACCTCGCGCGCGCTCGACGCGGAGGCCGGGGCGACCCTGCACTTCAAGGCCGAACAGCTGCAGCGCGCGGGTGCGTTCAAGTTCCGCGGCGCCTGCAACGCGGTGTTCTCGCTGGACTCGACGCAAGCCGCGCGCGGGGTGGTCACGCACTCCTCCGGCAACCACGGCGCGGCGCTGGCGCTGGCGGCGCAGCTGCGCGGCATCCCCTGCCACGTGGTGGTGCCGGACGGCGCGGTGCAGGCCAAGCTGGCGGCGATCGAACACTACGGCGCGATCCTGCATCGCTGCGCGCCTACGATCGCGGCGCGCGAAGCAAGCTGCGCGCAGGTGCAGGCCGAGACCGGCGGCACCGTGGTGCACCCCTACACCGACCCGCGGGTGATCGCGGGCCAGGGCACCGCCGCGCTGGAGCTGCTGACGGCGCAGCCAGACCTTGACGCGTTGGTGGTGCCGCTGGGCGGCGGCGGGCTGGCGGCCGGCACGGCGCTGGCGATGCGGGCGCTGGCCCCGCGCTGCAGGCTGTTCCTCGCCGAGCCGGAAGGCGCGGCCGACGGCGCGCGCTCGTTCGCGCGCGGCGCGCTCGACGTCGACTTCGTGCCCGATACCGTCTGCGACGGCCTGCGCGGCAGCCTCGGCGCGATCAACTTCGCGCTGGTGCGCACCGCGGATGCGCAGGTGCTGACGGTGGACGACGCGCGCACCGTGGCCGCGATGCGGCTGCTGTGGACGCGCACCAAGCAGCTGGTGGAGCCCTCGTCGGCGATCGCGCTGGCGGCGGTGCTGGCGCATCCGGAACACTTCGCCGGGCGCCGCGTGGGCGTCGTGCTGTCCGGCGGCAACGTCGACCTGGACGCGCTGCCGGCGCTGCTGGCCCGCGCCGCCTGAGGCCGGACCGGAACTCAGTCCAGCGCCAGCGGCGCGGCGTGCGCCTGTGCGCCCCCCGCCGGCGCCGCCGCGGCGGGCTGGCGCGGAATCCACAGGCTGAACACCACCTCGCCATCGCGGTTCGCGGCCACCACCTCACCCCCGTGGGCGCGCACGAACTGGTCGACGATGTACAGCCCAAGGCCCAGCCCGTTGCACGCCTGGAAGCTGCCCTTGAAGGGTTCGAACAGGCGCGGCAGCAGCTGGTCGTCGATCCGCCCGCGGTTGCGCACCTGCACCTGCAGGCGGCTGCAATCGCTGCCGTCCAGCTGCAGCGAAACCCGCGCGTCCGCGGCATGGCGGACCGCGTTGCCCACCAGGTTGGACAGCACCTGGGCCATGCGGTCGACGTCGAACCGGCCGCCCAGCGTGCCTTCGCAGGCCACCTCCACCGCCACGCCCGGCGTGGATTGGCGGAACTCCTCGGCCACCTCGTCGGCGACCGCACGCAGGTCGCCCTCGCGCGGCTCCAGCCGCAGCACGCCGGAGCGGATCTTCGAGAAATCGAGCAGTTGGGCGATCATCCGCGCCATCCGGTGGGCACTGTCGAGGATGCGCCCGGCGATGCGGCTGCGGTCGGTTTCCGGCGGCATCAGCTCCAGCGATTCGGCGCACAGGCTGATCACCGACAGCGGCGTGCGCAGGTCGTGCGTCATCACCGCGATCATGGTTTCGTTGAGCGACAGCGCGCGCGCCAGTCGTTCGTTGTTCTGCCGCATCAGTTCGCGCTGGCGGGCCATCTCCACGAACACCCGCACCTTGCTGAGGATGACGTGCGGCTCCACCGGCTTGTACAGGAAATCCACCGCGCCGCTGTCGTAGCCGCGGAACATCCGGCGCAGGTCGCGCGGCGACGCGGTCAGGAAGATGATCGGCACCTCGCGGGTGCGGCTGGAGCCGCGCATCAGTTCGGCCAGGTCGAAGCCGCTCATCTCCGGCATGTTGATGTCGAGCAGCGCCACCGCGACCGTATGCGTCAGCAGCAGCTCCAGCGCCTGCGCGCCGGATTCGGCGGTCAGCACCGACAGGCCTTCGTCCTCCAGGATCGCGCGCATCGCCATCAGGTTCTGCGGCACGTCGTCCACCACCAGCACGTTCGCCTGCAACGGTGCCGGTTCCGCCTGCGACAGATTCATCGACCCACCCCCGCCAGTTGCTGGACCATCTGTTTCAGCGTGAGCACGGCATCGGCGCCCGCGGCCGCCAGCGCCGCTGCCGGCATCATCGGCATTTCCGCCTCGCCGGGATCCTGCACCCACACCCGCCCCCCGGCGCGACGGACCGCGGCCGCACCCTGCGCACCATCGGCGCTGGCGCCGGTCAGCACGATCGCCAGCAGTTCATGCTGCCAGACATGCGCGGCGGATTCGAACAGCACGTCGATCGACGGCATCGAGTACATCGGTGGCGCGTCCACGGACAGCGCAACGTGCCCGTCGTCCTCGACCATCAGGTGGTAGTCCGGCGGCGCCAGCAGCACCTGGCCGGGCAGGATGGGCTGCTTGTCCTCGGCTTCCATCACCGGCAGGGCAACGGCGCCATCCATCACTTCCGCCAGCTGGCTGGGGCGCCCGCGAGGAAGGTGGATCACCACCAGCAGCGCGCAGGGGAAGTCGGCCGGCAGGCCGGACAGCAGTTCGCGCACTGCCAGCACGCCGCCGGCGGAAGCACCGATCACGATCGCCCGCGGCGTCGGTTGCAGGAGGCTCATGTCCGCTTCCGGAACAGCTTCTGCGCCGGCACCAGCGGCTCGAACGCGTCGGCGTTGGCGCCGAAGCGCAGCGACTCGCGGCTGCCAAGGCCAAGGAAGCCACGATGCACCAGGGCCTCGCGGAACAGGCCGATCGCGCGGTCCTGCAGCCCGGCATTGAAGTAGATCAGCACGTTGCGGCAGGACACCATGTGCACTTCCGAAAACACCGCGTCGGTGGCCAGGCTGTGGTCGGCAAACACCACGTGCTTGCGCAGGCGGCGATCGAACACCGCGCGGCCATAGGCACTGCTGTAGTAATCGGCCAGCGAGCCGGTGCCGCCGGCGGCCTGGTAATTCCTGCTGAAGCCGGTGATCCGCCGGGTCTCGTAGGTCGCGCTCTCCGCCGCGCGCAGCGCCTGCGGATTGATGTCGGTGGCATAGATCAGGGTGCGCTCCAGCAGCCCCTCCTCGGCCAGCAGGATCGCCAGCGACCACACTTCCTCGCCGTGGCTGCAGCCGGCCACCCACAACTTGAGCGAGGGATAGGTGCGCAGCACCGGCACCACGTGTTCGCGCAGCGCCAGGAAATAGGCCGGGTCGCGGAACATCTCCGAGACCTGCACGGTGAAGAACGGCAGCGCCTGCGCGAACGCATCCGGCTCATGCAGGATGCGGTGCTGCAGGTCGGCCACGCGCTCGCAGTCCAGCCGCTGCATCGCCTGCCGCACGCGCCGCCGCACCGAGGCCATGGCGTATTCGCGGAAGTCGTGGTGGTAGCGCTGGAACAGCGCCTCCAGCAACAGCCGCACCTCCAGGTCGAACAGCGCCTCCTCGTTCACGGCCGCGAACACCACACCCTGCACAGCGACACCAGCTTGTCCACGTCGATGGGCTTGGCGATGTAGTCGCTGGCCCCGGCGTCGAAGCAGCGCTGGCGGTCGTCGTGCATCACCTTGGCGGTCAGCGCGATGATCGGCAGGTCCGCCAGCCGCGGCTGCGCGCGGATCCGGCGCATCGCCTCCAGGCCGTCCATCTCCGGCATCATGATGTCCATCAGCACCAGGTCGAAGTCCTGGCGTTCCAGCGCCTCCAGCGCCTCGCGGCCGTTGCGCGCGATGTCCAGGCGCACGCCCAGCGGTTCCAGCACGCTGGACAGCGCGAAGATGTTGCGTACGTCGTCTTCCACCAGCAGCACGCGGCGGCCGTCCAGCGCGCTGTCGCGGCGGCGCGCCTCGGCCAGCAACCGCTGCTGGTCGCCGGGCAGCTGCGCCTCCACGCTGTGCAGGAACAGGGTGACTTCGTCCAGCAGCCGTTCCGGCGAGCGCGCGCCCTTGATGATGATGCTGCGGGAGAACCGGCGCAGGCGTTGCTCCTGCTCGCGCCCCAGCGCGCGGCCGGTATAGACGATGACCGGCGGCGCGGCGGCGCCCTGGGCGCGCGCGATCTGCTCCAGCAGCGCATCGCCGCTGCCGTCGTCCAGCGCCAGGTCGGTCACCACGCAGTCGAAACGGGCGCCGGCCAGGGCCCGACGCGCTTCGTCCACGCTGCCCACCGCCACGATCTCCAGGCCGTCGCGCGCCAGCAGTTCGCACAGGCTGCCGCGCAGGTCGGCGTCGTCCTCGACGATCAGCAGGCGCTGGCCTTCGCGCCGGCCGCGCGACTCCAGTTCGCGCAGCACGCCGCCCAGCATTTCCCGCGTGGCCGGTTTGCGCAGATAGCCCACTGCGCCCATTTCCAGCGCGAGCTGGGTGCGGTCCAGCGCCGACACCACGTGCACCGGGATGTGGCGGGTGGCCGGGTTGCGCTTGAGCCGCTCCAGCACGCCCAGGCCCGATCCATCGGGCAGGCCGATGTCGAGGAGGATGCCGCACGGCGCCAGTTCGCCGGCCAGCGCGATCGCCTCCTCCGCGCTGGCGGCCACCACGCAGTCGAAGTCGAGGTCGTGGGCGATGTCCACCATCGCCGCGGCGAACGCGGGCTCGTCTTCCACCACCAGCACCAGCCGGCCCGGCCGCGCGGGGCAGGCGCGGTCATCGGGCACCAGCCCCATCGGGGGTGGCGCGTGGGGATCCGCCGGCGGCCGCGCGTGCGGCGCCTGGGCGATCACGCCGGCAGCGGCATCGACCGCAGGCGCGGGCTCGGGGATCGCCGACGCCTGCGCGACGGCGCTCATGTCGGCCGGCACCTCCAGCGTGAAGACGCTGCCTTCGCCCGGCGTGCTGCGCACGGCCAGGGTGCCGCCCATGCGCCGCGCCAGGTCGCGCGAGATCGACAGCCCCAGCCCGGTGCCGCCGAAACTCCGGCTGGTGCTGCCGTCGGCCTGGCGGAACGCCTCGAAAATCAGTTCCTGCTGGTCGGGCGCGATGCCGATGCCGGTATCGCTGACCACGAACACCAGCCGGTCGCCGCGCGCGTGCAGGCGCAGCGAAACCTCGCCCTGCGGGGTGAACTTGATTGCGTTGGCCAGCAGGTTCTTGAGGATCTGCTTGAGCCGTTTCACGTCGCCCACGCCGCCGGCATCGAAGTCGCCCTCGATGCGCAGGGCCAGGCCCTTGTCCGCGGCCAGCGGCTGGAAGATCTCGCGCAGGCGGGTGGCCACCCATTGCAGATCCAGCGGTTCCGCCGCCAGCTCCACGTGTCCGGCCTCGATCCGCGACAGGTCCAGGATGTCGTTGATCAGCGCCAGCAGGTCATTGTTGGAAGCATGGATGGCGTTGGCGTAGCGCACCTGCTCCTCGGTGAGCGTGCCCGGCTTGTTGTCGGCCAGCAGCCTGGCCAGGATCAGCGCGCTGTTGAGCGGCGTGCGCAGCTCGTGCGACATGTTCGCCAGGAACTCGGATTTGTAGCGGCTGGCCTCGGCCAGCGCCTGGGCGTTGCGCTCCAGGTCGGCCTGCGCTGCCAGCAGGCTGCGCCGCTGCGCCTCCAGCTCGCGGGTGCGCTCCTCCAGGTGCACGTTGGTCTGCTCCAGCTCGGCCTGCTGGGCCTCCAGCACCACCTGCGACTGCTGCAGCGAATTGCTCTGTTCCTCCAGCTCCTCGTTGGCCACCTGCAGCTCTTCCTGCTGCGCCTGCAGCTCCGCGCCCTGACGCTGGGTTTCCTCCAGCAGGTCCAGCAGCTGCTGGCGCACGTTGGCGGCGCGCAGCGCCACCCCGATCGGCTCGCCGGCGGCGCGGATCAGCTTGAGCTCCAGCCGCGGCGAGATCCGCGACTTGCCCATGCGGCCCAGTTCGAACGCGCCGGTGACCTCGCCATCCGCGGTCACCGGCGCCAGCAGCAGTTCGCCCGGGGCACTGGTTCCCAGGCTGGTGGACAGCAGCAGGTGCGAGGTCTGCACCGGCGCGATGCGCTGCGCGCGCCCGCTGCGCACGGTTTCCGCCACCGCGCCGTCGCCGGGGCGCAGGCTGCGCGGCTGGGTGGGCGGCATCGCCAGCCCCCCCACCAGCACCAGCTCCGTGTCGGTGCTCTGGTACAGCGCGCCGATCGGTGCCTCCAGGCGCGAGGCCAGGACCGCCAACGCATTGCGCGCCAGCGTCTCCGGCGTCTGGGTGCCACGCAGCGCCACCATCAGCTCGGCCAGGCTCTCCTCGAGCCAGAGCGCTTCGCTGACCTGCACGCGCGCCAGCAGGGCGTCGCGCACCACCCAGGCCAGGACCCAGCAGCCGGCCGCGCCGATGGCGCGGTTGAGGTTGGCCATGAACGGATCGATGCCGTCCGGCGAGAGCCAGCTGCCGGAGGCCAGCAGCACCGTGGCGATGGCCGCCACCAGCAGCGGCCCGCGGGGCCGTTCCTGGAAGAACGCCAGCGCCACCGCCACGAAGTACATGCACCATTCCGCATAACCCAGCGGGGTGATGGCATCCAGCAGCAGGGTGACCACGAGGGTCAGGACGATCGCAATCCAGGCGGCTTGCTGCCGGATGTCTTGGGGGGGCATGCGCGGACCCGTTGGGGAATGCCCTAGCCTAACCGCACCCGCGTGGAGACCGCGTCAACCACCGCGGTCGCTGCGCAGCGCGCGCAGTTCGCGGCGGTCGCGGGCGGCCTCGCGGGCCACCACCCAGGCGAACAGGGCGATCCCGGCCACCACCACCAGCGCCCCCGCCAGCGCCTGGCCCCGCGGCCAGGCTTCGCCCAGGAACAGCGCGCCCAGCAGCGCGGCGAACAGCACCTCCGCCGCCTGCATCGCTTCCACCGCGCCGAGCGCGGTGCCGTTCTCGCGCACCATGCCGGTGGCCTGGAAAAACAGGATGGTGGCGATCACGCCGGCGCTGAGCGCCACCCCGAACGCCAGCCCCACCTGCGCGGCCGGCGGCGGGCCCGCCTGCGTCCAAGCCCATAGCGACAGTGCCAGCCAGGCCGGCAGGCTGGCCAGGGTCAGGCCGAACACGCGCTGGCTGGCGTTGAGATCGATCCCGCGCCTCTCCAGGTGCAGCAGCAGGCCGCGGTTGCCGAGCGGATAGGCGAACGCGCTGGCGGCCACGCAGGCCAGCGCCACCCATGCCTGCGCATCCAATGCCCCGCGCGCATGCCCCAGCTGCATCAGCAGCACCCCGGCCAGGATCAGCGCAGCCACCGCGAAGCCGGCCCGCGGGATGCGCGCGCGCGCATCGTCGTACAGCAGCGGCGCGCACAGCATGCCGGCCAGCGCAGTTACCTGGAAGGTGCCGGCCACCAGCCACGACGGCCCGCTGGCCGCGGCGTAACAGAGCAGCATGTAGAACAGGAAAAACCCGACGCCGCTCCACAGCAGCCACGCCGCGGGCGCGGCGCGCATCGCCCGCCACACCGGCGCGATGCCGCCCTGCCACGGCATCAGCGGCAGCAGCAGCGGCAGCACGAACAGGTAGCGCAGCGCCGCCGTCCACGCCCAATGCCCGCCGGCCAGCGCCGCGGCGCGGTTCAGCACGTAGGTGAGGGTGAAGAACAGCGCCGACAGCAGCGACAGCCCCACCGCCAACAGCGCGCGGCGCGACGGACTCATCCGCGCCGCCGGATCGGAATGCGCGACACCGGCACCGCGGCAAGGTCGGCGCCGCCCTCGCGGATCGGCGCGCCCGGCTCCGGTGCCCAGGCCATCGCGCTGATGATTTCCCAGGTCGCCGGCAGGCCGGCATCGAGGCGATGCGCTTCGTAGGCGGCAGCGGCGCCCGAGAAACGCCCGCGCCCGGTCAGCGTGGCGCGCCGGCTGGCGAGCGCATTGGTCGCGCCCAGCGCGCGCAGCTCGTGCATCAGCGCCGGCAGGTCCGGATACACGGTGACTTCCTCGTCGCGGTCCACCACCGGCTGGAAGAAGCCGGCGTTGACCAGCGCATCGCCGATCCCGGCGGTATCCACGAACGGGCTGACGTGCGGGGCCGCGTCCGCCTGCGCGAACGCGCCGCGCAGCTCCCACAGGGTTTCCGGGCCGAAGGTGGAGAACAGCAGCAGGCCCTGCGGCTTGAGCACGCGGCGGAAGCCGTTGAGCACCGCATCGAGATCCTCCACCCACTGCAGGCACAGGTTGGAGAACAGCACGTCCACGCTGGCGTCGGCCAGCGGCAGCCGGCGCGCATCGGCGCAGACCTGCAGCGGCGCCCGCGCGAACGGGTTGGGCAGCCAGCGCCCGGCAGGCTTCGCCGCCGCGCGCGCCTGCCGCAGCATCGGCAGGGCAAGGTCCAGCGACAGGATCTCCGCCTTCGGCCAGCGCTGCTGCAGCAGCGCGCTGGCATGACCGGTGCCGCAGCCGAGGTCGAGCACGCGCTGCGGCGGCTTGCGCGCCAGCGCGGGGTCGTCGAGGTAGTCCAGCGATTCGATCAGCCGCGCCTCGGCCAGCCGCTGCAGCTGCGCCACCGCGTCATAGCTGGCGGCGGAACGCGAGAACGCGCGCCGGACTTGCTTGGCGTCAAATAGCGGCTCATTCATGGCCTTGCTCGTCATTCCCGCGAAGGCGCGCCGCTTCTGACAGACGCGGGCCTGTCCCATCCAGCCTTCCTTCGTCATCGAGAAGAGCAAGCGCTGGATTCCCGCCCTCGCGGGAATGACGGCTCACGTCGTCCAGGAAACCCAGCAGCGCATCGGCTACTGCATCGGCGTGGGTCAGGAACGGCGCGTGGCCGGCGTGTTCGATCTGCACGAACCGCGCATTCGGCGCGATGGCGGCGGCCTCCTGCATCGCCGCCGGGTTCACCAGCCTGTCGCGGCGCCCACTGATCCACAGGCTGGGCATCGCCAGCGCCGGCAGCGCATCGCGCAGGTCGCCCTGCTCCAGCACCTGCAGGCCTTCCGCCAGCACCCGCGGCGACGGTTCGCCGTGCGCCAGCACCGCGTCGCGCAGCATCCGCAGCTCCTCGCGCATGTGGTCGGAGCCGAACGCCTCCAGCGCGATGAAGCGGTCGATGGTGGCCTGCCAGTCCAGCCGCAGGCCATCGGCGAAGCCGTGGAACACCTCGGCAGGCATGCCCTGCGGCCAGTCCTCGGCCACCACGAACTTCGGCGTGGCGCAGACCAGCGCCAGCGCCGGTACGCGCGCCGGTTGCAGCGACGCAGCGCGCAGCGCGACCAGCCCACCCAGCGACCAGCCGCACCACGGCGCCACCGGCAGCGCGTCCAGCAGCGCGTGCGCGCAGGCATCGAGCGCCAGCGGCACCCCGCTGTCGCGGCTGTGGCCATGGCCGGGCAGATCGACCACGTGCAGGGTGCGGTGCGCGCGCAGCGCCTCCACCAGCGGCGCGAAGATGCCGCCGTGCATGGCCCAGCCGTGCAGCAGCACCAGCGGCGGGCCGCTGCCCGCGATGTCCACATGCAGCTTGTTCATTGATCTCGCGCCGACAGCGCGCGGCAGGTTCAGGAGCCGCATTATCGCGCGAAGCCCACGCCACCCGCCGTATCGTGGGCGGATCGCCAGCCACCGGAGCCGCCATGAACGCCAGCCGCCAGCCATCCCTTGCCGATCCCGGGCTGTGGCGCGAGCAGGCGCTCATCGCCGGGCAGTGGAGCAACGCCGATGCCGGCGGCCGCTGCGAGGTGCGCAACCCGGCCACGGGCACGCTGCTGGGCACGGTACCGGACATGGGCGCGGCGGAAACCCGCCAGGCCATCGATGCCGCCCACGCCGCCTTTCCGGCATGGGCCGGCACCACCGCGAAACAGCGCGCGCAGGTGCTGCGCCGCATGCACGACCTGATGATGCAGCACCAGCACGATCTGGCCGTGCTGATGACCGCCGAGCAGGGCAAGCCGCTGGCGGAAGCGCTGGGGGAGGTCGCCTATTCGGCCAGCTATTTCGAATGGTTCGGCGAGCAGGCCAAGCGCATGGATGGCGACACCATTCCCGGCCATGCCGCCGACAGGCGCATCCTCACCCTGCGCCAGCCGGTGGGCGTGGTCGCCGCGATCACGCCGTGGAATTTCCCCTCGGCGATGCTTGGCCGCAAGCTGGCCCCGGCACTGGCGGCGGGTTGCACCGTGGTCTGCAAACCGGCGCTGCAGACGCCGTTCTCGGCGCTGGCGCTGGGGGTGATCGGCGAGCGCGCCGGGCTGCCGCCGGGCGTGCTCAACATCGTGACCGGCGCCGACGCCCCCGCCATCGGCGCCGAGATGACCGCCAACCCGAAGGTCCGCAAGCTCGGCTTCACCGGCTCCACCGCGGTCGGCAAGCAGCTGATGGCGCAGTGCGCGACCGACCTCAAGCGGCTGTCGCTGGAGCTGGGCGGCAACGCGCCGTTCATCGTGTTCGACGATGCCGACCTCGACGCCGCGGTCGCCGGCGCCATCGCCAGCAAGTTCCGCAACACCGGGCAGACCTGCATCTGCGCCAATCGCCTGTTCGTGCAGGCGGGGGTCTACGACGCGTTCGCGGAGAAACTCGTCGCGGCGGTGCGGGGGCTGCGGGTGGGCGACGGCCTGCAGGGGGACACCGACCAGGGCCCGCTGATCGATGCCAAGGCGCTGGCGAAGGTGGAGGCGCACGTGGCCGACGCGCTGGCAAAGGGCGCGCGCCTCGCCACCGGTGGCCGCCGCCATGCCCTAGGCGGGACGTTCTTCGAACCCACAGTGCTGCTGGATGCCGACGACGGCATGCTGCTCGCGCACGAGGAAACCTTCGGCCCGGTGGCGCCGCTGCTGCGCTTCGAGGGCGAGGACGAGGTGCTGCGCCGCGCCAACGCCACGCCGTTCGGGCTGGCCGCGTATTTCTACACCCGCGACCTGGCGCGCAGCTGGCGGGTCTCGGAAGCGCTGCAGGCCGGCATGGTGGGCATCAACACCGGGCTGATTTCCACCGAAGTGGCGCCGTTCGGCGGGGTGAAGCAGTCCGGCAGCGGCCGCGAGGGCTCGAAGCACGGCCTCGACGACTACACCGAGCTGAAGTACGTCTGCATCGGCGGCGTGTAGGCGCGCGCGGCCGCACGCGGCTCCGCGGCGCCCCGTCCCGGCACGCGGCGCTACCCGTTCAAACCTCGGCGGCGGCGGTGGCGGTGGCGCGCACGTAATCGCGTGAGCGCGCCAACGCGTCCAGCAGCCTGTCGACGTCGCCTTCGGTATGCGTGGCCGACAGGGTGATGCGCAGGCGCGCGCCGCCCTCCGGCACGGTGGGCGGACGGATCGCCGCCACCCACAAGCCCTGCCGCTCCAGTGCCGCGGCCATCGCCAGCGCATCCGCCTCGGCGCCGCACAGCAGCGGCTGGATCGGTGTTTCCGAAGGCAGCAGGTCGAGTTCGTGGCGACGCGCGCCGGCGCGGAAACGCTGCACCAGCGCGGCCAGTTTTTCGCGACGCCAGTGTTCGCGCCGCGCCAGTTTGACCGCCGCCAGCGAGGCCGCGGCCTGCGCCGGCGGCAGCGCCGTGGTGTAGATGTAGGGGCGCGCGGTTTCGGCCAGGTGGCGGACCAGGTCGGCCTCGCCGGCCACCACCGCGCCATGGCTGCCCAGCGCCTTGCCCAGCGTGACCAGCCGCAGCGGCACCGCCGCGCTGTCCAGCCCGGCCTCGGCAATGCTGCCGCGGCCTTCCTCGCCCAGCACCCCGATGCCGTGGGCATCGTCCACGTACAGGGTGGCGCGCTGCACCCGCGCCACCAGCGCCAGCTGCTTCAGCGGCGCGATGTCGCCATCCATGCTGAACACGCCATCGGTGGCCAGCAGCGCGGCACCGTTCGGCCAGCCGCGCAGCTGCCGCAGGGCGGCCTCGGGATCGGCATGCGGGTAGCGGCGCAGGGCGCAGCCGGCCAGCTGGGCGCCGTCGATCAGGCTGGCGTGGTTGCGCCGGTCCTGCACGCAGACGTCGCCCTTGCCCAGCAGCGCCTGCAGCACCGCCAGATTGGCCATGTAGCCGCTGCCGAACAGCAGCGCCGCGGGTACGCCCAGCCAGTCGGCGATCTCGCGCTCAAGCGCGTCGTGGGCGGCATGGTGGCCGCAGACCAGATGCGAGGCCACGCCGCCGGCACCTTCGCGCGCGGCCATGTCCTGCAGCGCACCGGCCACCGCGAATTGTTGGGACAGGCCCAGGTAGTCGTTGCCGCAGAAATTCAGCAGCCAGCGCGGCACGCCATCGGCGCCCATCACCTCGCAGCGCGCACCGTCGCGGTGCAGCACGCTGCGGCGGACGCGGATGCGCTGCGCGGCAACGCGCCTCTCACGCTGCGCGGCGATGCGGGCGGGCAGCGACTCGCGCGCCATCTCAGGCCGCTGCGGTAATGCCGGCATGCACCGTGGCGGTGCAGGCGTCGATGGCGTCGTCGGCCACGGCTTCGACCCGCATCGACCGCAGGCCGAGGCGTTCGAACAGCGCTTGGTCGCGCCCGGTATCCGGATTGCCGGTGGTCAACAGCTTCTCCCCGTGGAAGATCGAATTCGCGCCCGCCGCGAAGCATAGCGCCTGCAGTTCGTCGGACATCGTTTCGCGGCCCGCCGACAGCCGGACCATCGACTTCGGCATCAGGATACGGGCCGCTGCCACCGTGCGCACGAACTCGAACGGATCCAGGTCCACGGTGCCGTGCAGGGGCGTGCCTTCCACCTGCACCAGGCGGTTGATCGGCACCGAGTCCGGGTGCGCCGGCAGGTTGGCCAGGGTCATCAGCAGGCCGGCGCGCTGGCGGCGCGATTCCCCCATGCCGACGATGCCGCCGCAGCAGGTCTTCATGCCGGCGTCGCGCACCTGCGCGAGGGTGTCGAAGCGGTCCTGCATCTGGCGGGTGTGGATCACGTCGCCGTAGAACTCGGGATCGGTATCGAGGTTGTGGTTGTAGTAGTCCAGGCCGGCGTCCTTGAGCGCCTGTGCCTGCCCGCCGCTGAGCATGCCCAGCGTGGCGCAGGTTTCCAGCCCCAGCGCCTTCACCTCGCGGATCATCTGGGCGACCTTCGGGATGTCGCGGTCCTTCGGCGAGCGCCAGGCCGCCCCCATGCAGAAGCGCGAGGCACCGGCGGCCTTGGCCTGCCGCGCCTTCTCCACCACCTCGGCCGGGTCCATCAGCTTGGTCGCCTCCACACCGGTGTGGTAGCGCGCCGCCTGCGGACAGTAGCCGCAATCCTCCGGACAGCCGCCGGTCTTCACCGACAGCAGGGTGGACACCTGCACCTCGGTGGGATCGAAATACTGGCGGTGGGCGCTGGCAGCGCGGTGGAGCAGCTCGGTGAAGGGCAGCGCGAACAGCGCTTCCACTTCGCTGCGGCTCCAGTCATGGCGGATGGGGAAAGCGACGACCTCGGGCATGGGGATTTTCCGACTGACGCGGGGGGCGAAGGCGGGCAGTCTGGAACGCATGCCGACCACCGTCAACCAAACTGAACAATGCAAAGTTGACAGAATTCGTGCGCCGCTGTGCTGGCTGTTCCCGCCGCGCTGCCTGGTCTGCGGCGACATCGGCCTCCCGGGTCGTGACCTCTGCGGCGCCTGCCATGCCGGGCTGCCGCGCCCGCGTCACGCCTGCCCGCACTGCGCCCTGCCGATGCCCGAGGCCGCGACCTGCCCGGCCTGCACCGCGCAGCCACCGCCGCTGGACGCGGCGCATGCCGCCTTCGACTACGCGTTCCCGCTGGATCGGCTGCTGCCGCGGCTGAAGTTCCATCGCGATTTCGCCGCCGGGCGGGTGCTGGCGCAGTGCATGGCCGAGCGGTTTGCCGGCCTGCCGCGCCCGCAGGCGCTGCTGCCGGTGCCGCTGCACCGCGGGCGGTTGCGCCAGCGCGGCTTTGATCAGGCGCTGGAACTGGCGCGGCCGCTGGCCAGGGCGCTGGATCTGCCGCTGCACGCCGGATTGCTGCATCGATGCCGGGCGACCCACGCACAATCGCGGCTGGATGCGGACGCACGCGCGCGCAACCTGCGCGGCGCGTTCCGCGTCGATGCCGGAACGGCACTGCCGGCGCATGTGGCGCTGGTCGATGACGTCATGACCACCGGCGCCACCCTGCACGCCGCCGCCAAGGCCCTGCGTGCGGCCGGCGTGGCGCGCATCGATGCGTGGGTTTGCGCGCGGGTAGCGTGACGGCCCTGCTGGCCCTCAGGCGGCCACCACCTTCGCGCGCAGGGCGAAATCCAGCGCGATGCCGGCGAACAGGGCCATTCCCACCCAGTTGTTGTGCAGGAAAGCGCGGAAGCAGGCCGCGCGCTCGCGCCCCCGCGCCAGCCCGAACTCCCACGCCACCAGCACCAGCGCGGCGCCCATGCCCGCCCAGTACCAGGCGCCCATCCCGCTCTCGCGACCGACCAGCGCCAGCGCGAAGAACATGCAGGCATACAGCACGCCCTGCGCCACCAGGTCCATCTCGCCGAACAGGATCGCGGTGGACTTCGCCCCCATCCGGATGTCGTCGTCGCGGTCGACCATCGCATACCAGGTGTCGTAGGCGGTGGCCCAGAAGATGTTGGCCACGTACAGCACCCACGCCACCGGCGGCACCGCGCCGGTCAGCGCGGCGAAGCCCATCGGGATGCCCCAGCCGAAGGCCATGCCCAGGTAGACCTGCGGCAGGTAGGTGTAGCGCTTCAGGTACGGATAGCTGGCCGCCAGCAACACCCCTACCACGCTCATGTAGATGGTCAACCGGTTCAGCGTCAGCACCAGCGCGAAGGCCACCAGCATCAGCACCGCGAACACGGCCAGCGCCTCGCGGCCGCTGACCTCGCCGGTCGCCAGCGGCCGGTGCCTGGTGCGCTCCACGCTGCCGTCCAGCCAGCGGTCGGCGTAGTCGTTGATCACGCAGCCGGCCGAACGGGTCAACCATACCCCCAGCGAGAACACCAGCAGCGGCCACAGCGGCGGCACCCCGCCGGCGGCGATCCACAGCCCCCACCAGGTCGGCCAGAGCAGCAGCAGCCAGCCGATCGGCCGGTCCGCGCGCACCAGCTTCCAGTACAGGCGCAGGCGCTCGCGCCAGTGCGGCGCGGCGGCATTGGTGTCCATTCGCGGATACATTCGCTAAGCCTATCAGCGGCACAGCCGTCCGCAATCGTGCGAGAATGCGCGGCCGCGATGCGCTGCGTCGCGCGACACGCGCCTGTAGCTCAGCCGGATAGAGTAGTGGCTTCCGAAGCCATTGGTCGGGGGTTCGAATCCCTCCAGGCGCGCCATTCCGCCGCAAACCTCGCGTCGCAGCGCCGGTTCTGGAATAATCCCGTGCTTGGCGGCCAACAACGGCCACGACAGCGCGGAACCGACATGCGGACTCACGACCTGGCTTTCCTCAAGCGTTTCTCGATGGTGATCGCCTTCCTGGTGCTGCTGGCGCTGGGCCTGATCCTGTTCGCCCGCCATCTCAACGGGACGGTCGAGTACCCCGAGAACGCAGTGGCCAAACAAAGCCTGCAGGACCGCATCGCCCCGGTGGGCGCGGTCTATGCCGGGGCCACCGGCGCCGCGGCGCAGGCGGCGGCCGCAGCGGCCGCCGTCGCCGCGCAGACCGCGAACGTGCCGTTCGATGGCCGTACCGATGGCGCCGAGATCTTCAACAACGGGCCCTGCGCCGGTTGCCACGCCGCCGGCGTGGGCGGTGCCCCGAAGCTGGATGCCGCCGGCATCGGCGCGCGCGCGGCGGAACAGGGCGTGGAAATGCTGATCAAGAAGGCCACCGAAGGCTTCACCGGCACCGCCGGGGTGATGCCGGCCGAGGGCGGCAACCCGGCCCTGACCGACGATCAGATGAAGGCCGTGGTCGAGTGGATGGTGGCGCAGAGCAAGTAAATCGCGCTGCGCGCCCCCCGGACGCCGCCTGCGGGCGGCGTTCGCGTTTGCGGCGGGCGAGCCGGCGGTTTCACGCCAGCTGCGGCATCATGGCAGGCATGAACGAGACGACAGCCAAGCCCGCCGGCGCCGATGCGTCGCCGGTCATCGACGGTCCCGCAGGCCGGATCGAGGCCGCCTACGACGAGGCCGAGGCCACGCCGCGACCGGTGCTGGCGATCCTCTGCCATCCGCTGCCCACCGAAGGCGGCACGATGCACAACAAGGTGGTGACGATGGCCGCGCGCGCGCTGCGCGAATCCGGCGTCGCCACCCTGCGCTTCAATTTCCGTGGCGTGGGCAGCTCCGAGGGCAGGTTCGACGATGGCGACGGCGAGCTCGACGACCTGCGCGCGGTGGTGGCGTGGGCACGCGCGCGGCATCCGGACAAGGCCCTCTGGCTGGCCGGCTTCAGCTTCGGTGCCTGGGTGTCGCTGCGCGGCGCCGTGGAACTGGGTGCGGCCGCGCTGATCAGCATCGCCCCGCCGGTGGGCCGCAGCTGGAACTTCGATGACATCGCGCTGCCCACCGTGCCGTGGCTGGTGATCCAGGGCGATGCCGACGAGATCGTCGATGCCGGCGCGGTGCGCGAGTGGGTGGCCTCGCTGCCGTCGCCGCCGATGCTGGTGGAAATGCCCGACACCAGCCACTTCTTCCACCGCAAGCTGATGGACCTGCGCGGCGCGCTGAAGAACGGGATCCGCGGCTGGCTGCCGCCGCCTGCGGCATGAGCGAGGCCCTGCTTCCCTCGCAGCGCTATGCCGAGGGCGTGGCGCGCGGCGACTGGCTTGCCGATCCGGCCCAGCAGCAGGCGCTGCGCGCGCTCGACCGCGTCCATGCCGAGCTGCTGCGGCCGGCACCCGCGCGCGGCCTGCTGCAGCGGCTGCTTGGCGGCCCGGCGGAGGCGCCGCCGGTACACGGGCTGTACCTGTGGGGCGGAGTGGGTCGCGGCAAGACCTTCCTGATCGACCTGTTCTACGCCGGCCTGCCGCTGCGCGAGAAGCGCCGCACCCATTTCCACCGCTTCATGCGCGAAGTGCACGAGCGGTTGCGTGCGCACGCGGGTGAGCGCGACCCGTTGGCGGCGATCGCGCGCGAATGGCGGCGCAGCCTGCGGGTGCTGGTGCTGGACGAGTTCTTCGTCTCCGACATCGGCGATGCGATGCTGCTGGCCCGGCTGCTGGAGCGCCTGTTCGCCGAGGGCGTGGTGCTGGTCACCACTTCCAACGCCGCGCCCGCGGCGCTCTACAAGGACGGCCTGCAGCGCGCGCGCTTCCTGCCCGCGATCGCCCTGTTGCAGCGCCACTGCGACGTGGTGGAGCTGGTCAGCGACACCGACTACCGGCTGCGCGCGCTCACCCGGTCGCCGGTCTACCGCGCGCCGCTGGACGCCGAGGGCGATGCCTGGCTGCAGCAGCGCTGGCACGAGCTGGGCGGCGACGATGGCCATCGCGACGCCGGCATCGTCATCGACGGCCGCCGCATCCCGGTGCGCGCGCGCAGCAAGGGGTTGTGCTGGTTCGATTTCGCGGCGCTGTGCGAGGGCCCGCGCGGCAATGCCGACTACATCGAGATCGCGCGCGAATTCCACACCGTTCTGCTGGGCGGGGTCCCGCGCTTCGACGGCCTGCGCGACGACGCCGCGCGCCGCTTCGTGCACCTGGTGGACGAGCTGTACGACCGCCACGTCAACCTGGTATGCACCGCCGACGCCGCGCCGATGGCGCTGTACGCCGGCGAACGCCTGGCCGCCGCATTTGAACGCACCACCTCGCGGCTGATCGAAATGCAGTCCGCCGACTACCTCGCCCACGAGCACCGCTGCGAATGAACGCCAACACCACCGCCAATTCGCCGCTCGGCCGCGAGACCGCCTATCCCGAGCAGTACGACCCGTCGCTGCTGTACCCGATCCCGCGCGCGCCGGCGCGAGCGCAGCTGGGCATCGCCTCGGATTTCCTGCCGTTCATCGGCATCGACCGCTGGCAGGCATTCGAGCTCTCGTGGCTGGACCCGCGCGGCAAACCGCAGGTAGCCACCGCCACCCTGCAGGTGCCGGCGGATTCGCCGAACCTGGTCGAATCCAAGTCGCTCAAGCTCTACCTGAACTCCTTCAACGCCAGCCGCTTCGACGACGCCGAAGCGGTACGCGCGCGCATCGGGGCGGACCTGTCGCAGGCTGCCGGCGCGCCGGTGACGATGGCGTTCGGCCTGCCGGCGTTGGCGGCCACCGCGGAGGCGGACAACATCGATGGCCTCGACATCGCCATCGACAGCTACGGCCCGCCGGACCCCACGCTGCTGCATGCGGACGCGGCCGAGATCGTCGCGGAGACACTCCACAGCGCACTGCTGAAGTCCAACTGCCCGGTCACCGGCCAGCCCGACTGGGCCGACGTCACCATCGCCTACCGCGGCCCGCGGATCGACCGCGCCGGCCTGCTGCGCTACCTGGTCAGCTTCCGCGACCACGCCGGCTTCCATGAACAGTGCGTGGAGCAGGTCTTCGTCGACCTGCTGGCGCGCTGCGCGCCGCAGCAGCTGTCGGTGGAGGCCCGCTACACCCGCCGCGGCGGCCTGGACATCAATCCCTGGCGCGCCACGCCCGGCCTCGCCGCGCCCGCGGCGGTCCGCACCGAACGCCAGTGAGGCTGCCTGGACGCGCCGACATGTTTTCTTAACAGGCCGCGTGTAAGCGTTGCCCTTGTCCGAATAGCGGACAAGGAGTTCCCATGAGCAACGACAAGAAACCCGACTTCTCCGACGTGCGCAGTGCCGTGCACACCACGGAGCAGGTCAAGCCCGATTTCTCCGACGTGCAGTCACGGGTGGCCTCCACCGAGGCGATCGCCAACAACGACCCGCCGGCCGAGCGCACCTACACGGTCGAGAAGGGCGACAACCTGTCGAAGATCGCCAAGCATTTCTACGGCAAGCAGGACTGGAAGCGCATCTTCGACGCCAACCGCGACCAGCTCTCGGATCCCGACCGCATCCACCCGGGCCAGGTGTTGCGGATCCCCGCGCGCGAAGACGACTCCACGCCCCCTTCCGACCATTGACAAGGAATTCCACATGAAGAACTTCAACCGTCTCCACATGAGCGTACTGGCCGTCCTGCTGGGCGGCGTGGCGCTGGTCGGCTGCAAGAAGAAGGAAGAGCCGGCGCCGCCGCCGGTGGCCAGCGAGCCCGCGCCGATGGCGCAACCCCCTGCGCCGATGCCGGCCACCGCCTCGGTCACCGGGGTCGACCTTGGCAATGCGGTGGGCGCCGACATGCGCGTGACCGCGCCGATGACCACGTTCGCCCCGAAGGACACCATCCACGCCGCGGTCGCCACCGCCACCTCCGACGCGACGGCCTCGGTGCCGGCCAAGCTGGGCGCGAAGTGGACCCACGTGGACAGCAACCAGACGGTCAACGAGGAGAGCAAGGACATCACCCTCACCGGCGACGGCATGACCAACTTCCAGATCAGCAAGCCCAGCGGCTGGCCGACCGGCAAGTACAAGGTGGAAATCTCGCTGGACGGCAACGTGGTGCAGACGCGCGAATTCGAGGTGCGCTGAACCAGCGCAGCGCTTCCCTCCCGGAAGGGCGCGGCTTCGGCCGCGCCCTTTTTCGTGGCCGGCATGCGGGCATGCGCACGGGTTTTGCCCGTGGGGGCGGCAAGGCGCGACAATGTCGGCTTCCTCCGCGACACAGAGCCGCCATGTCCAAGATCCTCTACACCCTGACCGACGAAGCGCCGTTCCTGGCCACCGCCTCGTTCCTGCCGATCGTGCAGGCGTATGCGAAGACCGCCGGGGTGGCGGTGGAGACGCGCGACATCTCGCTGGCGGCGCGGATCCTGGCGCAGTTCCCGGAGCTGCTGGGCGAGCGCGCGGTGGCGGACGACCTTGCCGAGCTGGGCGAGCTGGCCAAGACGCCGGAAGCCAACATCATCAAGCTGCCCAACATCAGTGCCTCGATCCCGCAGCTGAAGGCCGCGATCAAGGAGCTGCAGGACCGCGGCTACCCGCTGCCGGACTACCCGGACGCGCCGCAGGGCGAAAGCGAAAAGGACATCAAGGCGCGCTACGACCGGGTCAAGGGCAGCGCGGTGAACCCGGTGCTGCGCGAGGGCAATTCCGACCGCCGCGCGCCGAAGGCGGTGAAGGCCTATGCGAGGAAGCATCCGCACCGGATGGGCAAGTGGGACGCCTCCTCGAAGTCGCACGTGGCGCACATGGCGTCCGGCGATTTCTACGGCAGCGAGCAGAGCTACACCCTGGTCAACGCCGGCCCGGTGCGGATCGAATACACCAGCGTCACCGGCAGCAGCTTCCCGCTGCGCGGGCCGGTCATGCTGCAGGCCGGCGAGATGATCGACGCGGCGGTGATGAGCGCCGGCGCGCTGGCCGATTTCATCGACGCGCAGATCGCCGATGCCAAGGCCAAGGACGTGCTGTTCTCGCTGCACCTGAAGGCGACCATGATGAAGGTCAGCGACCCGATCATGTTCGGCATCGCGGTGTCGCGCTTCTACGCGCCGGTACTGGAAAAGCATCCGCGCACGCTGGCCGAAATCGGTTTCGACCCCAACAACGGCATCGGCGACCTGTACGCCAAGCTGGCCCAGCTGGCGGAGGCCGAGCGCAACGCGATCGAGGCGGAGATCAAGGCGCTGTACGCGCAGCGCCCCGGCCTCGCCATGGTCAATTCCGACAAGGGCATCACCAACCTGCACGTGCCGTCCGACGTGATCGTGGACGCCTCGATGCCGGCGATGATCCGCGACAGCGGCCGCATGTGGAACGCCGGCGGCGAACTGCAGGACACCAAGGCGGTGATCCCGGACCGCAACTACGCCGGCATCTACCAGGTGGTGATCGACGACTGCAAGGAACACGGCGCGTTCGACCCGGCGACCATGGGCAGCGTGCCCAACGTCGGGCTGATGGCGCAGGCGGCCGAGGAATACGGCAGCCACGACAAGACCTTCAAGATCGCCGGCGACGGCGTGGTGCGGGTGATCGACGAGCACGGCACCGTGCTGCTGCAGCATCCGGTCAAGGCCGGGGACATCTGGCGCATGTGCCAGACCAAGGACGCGCCGATCCGCGACTGGGTGAAACTGGCGGTCAGCCGCGCGCGGCTGTCGAACACGCCGGTGGTGTTCTGGCTCGACCCGCAGCGCGACCACGACCGCGGCCTGATCGCCAAGGTGGCTGCCTATCTCAACGACCACGACACCGCCGGCCTGGACATCCGCATCCTCTCGCCGGTGGAGGCGATGAAGTTCTCCCTCAAGCGCATCCGCGAAGGCCTGGACACCATCAGCGCCACCGGCAACGTGCTGCGCGATTACCTGACCGACCTGTTCCCGATCATGGAGCTGGGCACCAGCGCGAAGATGCTGTCGATCGTGCCGCTGATGAACGGCGGCGGCCTGTTCGAGACCGGCGCCGGCGGCAGCGCGCCCAAGCACGTGCAGCAGTTCGTGGAGGAGGACTACCTGCGCTGGGATTCGCTGGGCGAGTTCCTGGCGCTGGCCGCCTCGTTCGAACACCTGGCCAACACCACCGGCAACAAGCGGGCGCAGGTGCTGGCCGATGCGCTGGACGCGGCCAACGCGAAGTTCCTCGACAACGACCGCTCGCCGGGCCGGAAGCTGGGCACGATTGACAACCGCGGCAGCCATTTCTACGTGGCGCTGTACTGGGCGCAGGCGCTGGCCGAGCAGAGTGCGGACGCGGAGCTGGCGACGAAGTTCGCGGCGGTCGCCCGGGCGCTGGCGGACAACGAAGCGAAGATCGTCGAGGAACTCATCGCCGTACAGGGCAAGCCGGTGGACATCGGCGGCTACTACCAGCCGGACATGGGCAAGCTGTCGGCGGCGATGCGGCCGTCGGCCACGCTGAACGCGGCGCTGGCCACGCTGTAATTCCCGCCGGACGACGACCCGCGAAGCCCGGCCGCGCGCCGGGCTTCGCGTTTGCGGCAAGCCGGTTTACCCTGCAGGCCCGTCGCATCCGGAGCCGCCGCATGACCCGCCTGTCGATCCCCACGCTTGCCCTGCTGCTGGCCGCCTGCGCCGGCACGCCCACGTCTTCGAGCGAGGAGCGGGCGGTCATGCCGGCGACGGACGCCGCGCTGCTGGCCGCAGTGGCCGATCCCGGCCGCGACGCCGCCCAGCGCGCCCGCGACCGCTACCGCCACCCGGCCGAAACGCTGGCGTTCTTCGGCCTCACGCCCACCAACACCGTCATCGAGATCAGCCCGGGCAGCGGCTGGTACAGCGCGATCCTGGCACCGTACCTGCGCGATGCGGGCCGCTACGTCGCCGCCAGCGCGACGCCCGCGCCGGGCCGCAGCAACGCGCTGCGCGCGGTGTTCGCGGCGGATCCGGCGCGCTACGGCCGCGCCACCCTGGTCGAATACGACGGCAAGGCGCCGTCGCTGGGCGCGCCGGCCAGCGCCGATGCGGTGCTGACCTTCCGCAACGTGCACAACTGGGTGGCCGCCGGCAGCGCCGACGCCTACTTCCAGGCCTTCTTCGCCGCGCTCAAGCCGGGCGGCACGCTGGGCGTGGTGGACCATCGCGCCAAGCCGGGCACCGACCTCGACACGATGAAGAAGTCCGGCTACCTGACCGAGGCGCTGGTGGTCGATCTGGCCACCCGCGCGGGCTTCGTGCTGGAGGCGCGCAGCGAGGTGAACGCCAATCCGGCCGACAGCGCCGACCATCCCAACGGCGTGTGGACGCTGCCGCCCACCAACCGCCACGACGAGGCAGACAAGGCGAAGTACGCCGCCATCGGCGAAAGCGACCGCATGACCCTGCGCTTCCGCAAGCCCTGATCCGTTGGTCCGCGCCATGCAACAGCCCACCGGCCTGAGGCGATGGCATTCGCAGGTCCGCGCCGGGTGCTGCGCGCCACGGCGGCGGACGCCTGCGCATCCCGGGACAGGTTGATCGTCCACGCCTCGATGCTGATCGCCTTCAACAAACCCTATGGCGTGCTCTGCCAATTCACCGACCGCAGCCAGCCGCCGCGCCCGACGCTGGCAGGATTCGGCCTACCGGCGGGGGTGTATCCGGCGGGGCGGCTGGATTTCGATTCAGAAGGCCTGCTGCTGCTCACCGACGACGGTCGCCTGGCCCACCGGCTGACCGATCCCGCCCACAAGCAGCCGAAGACCTACTGGGTACAGGTGGAAGGCACGCCCGACGATGCGCAGCTGCAGCAGCTGCGCGAGGGCGTGACGCTCAGCGACGGCCCCACCCGCCCGTCGCAGGCGCGGCGGCTGGATGCGCCGGCGCTGTGGCCGCGCGATCCGCCGGTGCGGTTCCGCAAGACCGTACCGGATGCCTGGCTGGAGCTGGTGATCCATGAAGGCCGCAACCGCCAGGTGCGGCGGATGACCGCCGCCGTCGGGCTACCCACGCTGCGGCTGGTGCGGGTGGCGGTCGGGCCGCACCGGCTGGACGGTCTGCAGCCCGGCCGATGGCGTCAAATTAGCGACCACTGAGCCTGCGCGGCGCGCTTGCCGCCCATGCCGCGGCGGGCCCGCTGCAGCAACCGGTGCGCCGGGGCTCAGACGCCGTAGTCGTCGCGCTCGTACTCGCCGCGGCGCAACGCGCGCACCTGCTTGGCTTCGCCTTCGATCGCCTCCTTGCGCTTGGCGCGCTGCCGGGCCGCCAGCCACAGCAGGCCGGCGCCGACCACCGCGGCCCCCACCAGCACCGGGTTGCGGCGCACGAACTTGCCCGCCACCTTGCTTCCTACCCGCAGCGCACCCAGCGCCGCGCCGGTCTCGACCCACTGCACGGCCCTGTCCGGAAGTTTCCTGCGCAGGCCTTCGCCCACGTCGGCCAACAGTTCCAGGGTCCGATCCTGCGTGCGTTCCAACTTGCCCATTTGCTGCTCCTCGGCTTGCATCGTCACGCCAGCAGTATGGCGCTTCCACGTGACGGATGCGTCACGTGCCGCGCGGCTTCGCCCGGTGCGTAGCCACCGCGTTCCACGGGTCGTCCGGCCACGGGTGGCGCGGGTAGCGGCCCTTCATTTCCTTCCTGACCTCGGCATAGGTATTGGTCCAGAAGTTGTGCAGGTCGGCGGTCACCTGCAGCGGCTTGCCGCCGGGCGAGAGCAGGTGTAGCAGCAGCGGCACCCGGCCGTCGGCGATGCGCGGCGTCTGCGCCAGCCCGAACAGTTCCTGCAGCTTCACCGCCAGCACCGGCGGCGCCGGCTCGCCGTGGTCGTCCAGCCGGTAGTCGATGCCCCGCTTCAGCCCGGACGGCACCGCGATGCGGGTCGGCGCCAGCTGGTCGATGCGCTGGCGCAGGGGCCAGTCGATGCCCGATTTCAGCGCGTCGGCCATCTCGCCGGTGTCCAGCGCATCCAGCCGGGTCTTGCCTTCGAACGCTGGCTGCAGCCAGCGCTCCAGCGAGGCCAGCAGGGCGGCGTCGGAAAGATCCGGCAGCCCCAGCTCCGGCATCCAGGCGCGCAGGCACTGCACCCGGATGCGCCACTGCGACAGGCCATCGCTCCATGGCAGCACCGCCAGGCCCAGCTCGCGCACGGCCGCCGTCAGCGCAGGCGCGGCCTGCGCCGGGTCGACCCGCCCGGCGGATTTCACCGCCAGCACGATGCCGTCGAAACGCTCGATGCGTTCGCTGCGCAGCGCGCGCTTCTCCGCATCCCAGCGCACCTCGTCGGCGTCGGAAAAATGCGTCGCGAACCCGGCGCGCAGCAACGCCTCGTCCACCGGCGCGGCGCGCAGCAGCAGCGCATCCTTGGCCTCGAAGCGCAGTTCGCTGGCGACCAGCCACGGCTCGCCGTACAGCGCGGAATCGTCGAACAGCCGCGCCATCCGCCCGTTGGCCAGCTGGTAGCGGAGCGGGTCCTGCGGATGCTGCCTTGCGATGCGGTCGGGGAAGGCGTGCGCCAGCAGGTCGCCCAGCGCATGCACCGGCGCCGCGGCCGGCGGCGCGGCATCGCAGCGCAGGCGGCGACGCCACTGTTTCGCCGCGGCGTCGATGGCGGCCAGGGCGGAGCGGCTGGCATCGGCGCCGACGCGACCGTTGCGGAACGCGGCCAGCGCCTGCCAGCGCTCGGCCAATGCGTCGGAGCGGCTGCGCAGCGGGTCGCGCGCCTCCACCAGCGCCGCCAGGTCGCAGACCAGGGCCAGCCGCGCGGGCTCCGCGGATGCCAGCAGCATCGCGGCAAGGCGCGGATGCGTGCCCAGCGCCAGCATGCGCCTGCCGCGCGCGGTCAGCGTGCCTGCTGCCGACAGCGCGTCCAGCCGCTGCAGCAGGTCGCGGCCCGCCGCCAGTGCACCGGGCGGCGGCGGATCGACGAAGCGCAGGTCTACGCTGCCCCAAGCCGCCAGTTCCAGCGCCAGCGACGCCAGTTCCACCTGCGCGATTTCCGGACGCCGCTGCGGTTCCAGCCGCTGTGATTGCGGCCACAGGCGATACGCCCAGCCGGCGGCGACGCGGCCCGCGCGGCCCGCGCGCTGGTCCGCGGATGCCTGCGAAATGGCCACGCTGTCCAGCCGCGAGAAGCCGCTGTTGGGGTCGAAACGCGGCTCGCGCGCCAACCCGCTGTCGATCACCACCCGTACGCCGGGCAGGGTGACCGACGACTCGGCGACATTGGTGGCCAGCACCACGCGCCGGCGACCATCCGGTGCGGGTTGCAGCACGCGCGACTGCTGTTCTACGGGCAGGTCGCCGTGCAGCGGCAGCACCTCGAAAACCGGGAGCCGCGTTGTCGGCGGCCGGGGCATTGCGTCAAGCGCGCCAGGGATGGCGCGCGCCCGAATCGGGGCAGGATGCCCTGACTGAGGGCAAAGCAATGCCCCAAGCGCCGGCAGCGCAGCCGCGAGGATCTGCTCCAACTTCGCGATCTCGCGGCGCCCGGGCAGGAACACCAGCACGTCGCCCGGATGCGTGGCCAGCGCGTGTTCGATGGCGCGCCGCGCCTGCTGCTCCAGCGCCTCGTCGCGGCGCGCGGGGAAATGCGCCATCTCCACTGGATGGCTGCGCCCTTCACTGGAGAGGCGCGGCGCATCGAGGAACTGCGCCAGCCGCTCGCCGTCCAGCGTGGCCGACATCACCACGATCCGCAGGTCGGAGCGCACCGGCTGCACGTCCAGCGCCAGCGCCAGCCCGAGGTCGCCGGCCAAGTGGCGCTCGTGGAACTCGTCGAACAGGACCGCGCCCACGCCCTCCAGCAGCGGGTCCTCCTGCAGCATGCGGGTGAGGATGCCTTCGGTGACGACCTCGATGCGGGTCTTCGGCCCCACCTTGTTCTCGAAACGGATGCGGTAACCGACCGTCTCGCCGACCGCTTCGCCCAGCTGCTTCGCCATGAAGCCGGCGGCCGCGCGCGCAGCCACCCGGCGCGGTTCCAGCATCACGATCTTCCTGCCGGCAAGCCACGGCGCGTCCAACAGCGCCAGCGGCACCTGCGTGGTCTTGCCCGCGCCGGGCGGCGCTTCCAGCACCAGCCGCGGATGCGACGCGAGCGAGGCGCGGATGCACGGCAACAGATCGGAAATGGGGAATGCAGCGGTGTTCACTCGTAAAGGATACGGGAGCGTCGCCTTTTGCTTCGGATGGGCCGCGTGTCGAAGGCGGGGTGTGCTTCGCCGCTTAGGCTCCGCATCCGGCTCCGAAGCGCGGCCGCGCGCCATCCATGGCGCGCTCGAAGCACACCCCGCCTTCGACACGCGGCATCGCAACTTGCGGAACCCGGCTTCATCAAGCCGTTAAAATCACGCCATGCAGCTCATCGACATCGGCCTCAACCTCACCCACGACAGCTTCGACCGCGACCGCGACGCGGTGTGGCAGCGCGCCCGCGATGCCGGAGTGACCCGCGCCATCCTCACCGGCGCATCGCGCGAGCATTCGCCGAAGGCCCTGGAACTGGCGCGCACGCGCCCCGGCGAATGGTTCGCCACCGCCGGCGTGCATCCGCACCACGCGACCGAATACACCGCCGAATGCGATGCCGAGATGCGCGCCCTGCACGCGCACCCGGAGGTGGTGGCGGTGGGCGAATGCGGGCTGGACTATTTCCGTGATTTCTCGCCGCGGCCGGCGCAGCGCAGCGCGTTCGAAAAGCAGCTGCAGATCGCGGTGGACCTGGCCGTCGATGGCGTCGGCAAGCCGCTGTTCCTGCACCAGCGCGACGCCCACGCCGACTTCATGGCGATGATGAAGAACTTCGACGGCCGGATCGGGCCGGCGGTGGTGCACTGCTTCACCGGCACTCGCGAGGAACTGTTCGACTACCTCGACAACGACTGGTACATCGGCATCACCGGCTGGCTCTGCGACGAGCGCCGCGGCGCGCACCTGCGCGAACTGGTCAAGAGCATCCCCGCCCACCGGCTGATGGTGGAAACCGACGCGCCCTACCTGCTGCCGCGCACGCTCAGGCCGATGCCGAAGGACCGCCGCAACGAGCCGGCGTTCCTGCCGCACATCGTCCAAGAGCTGGCGCGCGACCGTGGCGAGGACGTGGCCGCCACCGCCGCCAGCAGCAGCGCGGCCGCGACCGCGTTCTTCCGACTGCCGGCGTAACGGCCCCAACGAAAACGCCCGGCGGGTGCCGGGCGTCGTCGGGGTTCGCGCATGGCAGGCGCTTATTTCGCCTCGGCTTCCATCTTCTTGGCCCAGGCTTCCAGTTCCTTGGCCGCCTGCTCCATCTTCTTGACCTCGGCCGGGTCGGCCATCTTGCGCAGGCCCGCGCACTCCTGCTCGAACTTGCCCGGGTTCTGCGCCTGGGCGGCCTTGCCCTGCTGCTTGGCGGCCAGGTAGATCGCCTCGATCTCGCCAGCGGAGGGTGCGCCCGGTTCGGCCGCCATCTTGGCCAGCGCGGCCTGCGACTCGATCGCATTGCTGAGGCCGCACAGCTCCACTGCCGCGGTCATCGCCACGCCCATGCTGATCGCATCGCGCTTGCTGATCTTGCCCGGTGCCGCGTCTTCATCCGTTGCCGGCAGTTCCTCGTCGCCGGCCTCGGCAACGGGGGTCTCGCCCGTGACCGCTGCCTCGTCGGCAGGCGTCGCGCTGGCCGCCGCCGCAGGCTGTTTGTTGCAGCCGGCCAGCAGCAGCACGGCCAAGAACATCGCCACCCCGGTATTCCCTGCACGCATCTGCCGCTCCATTGTTTGCGAAAGCGGCGATTCTAATGGCAACCGTGATGTGGATCACACCGTCGGGGGCGAAAACGCCCGACCGGAGCCGGGCGTCCGCCTTGGCCAGCAACGCGCTTACTGCTTGGCCGGCGCTTCCGGGAGCGGGCCTTCGGCCACCAGCACGGCACCGTTGTAGTTGTCGGCATAGACCACCACCCAGATCGCCTTGTCGGCGCGGCGGATCAGGTAGGTGCGGGCGTCCTTGTCGTACCAGTAGGCTCCGCCGATGTCATCGAACTCGCTGCGGAACGGCCCCAACTCCGCCTTGTTCGCCTCGAACACCGTCTCGTCATAACTGCGCTGGGTCAGGGTGACCGCGCCCAGCGCGGTGAGCGCCTGGTCGATGCCCTTGAGCATCTCGAAGCGCGAATACGTCTTGCCGTCGCCGGCGCGCAGTTCCGCCTCGAAGGTCTTGCCTTCCATCCACAGCAATTGGCCGCCGGTCCAGAACGGCACCCGCGCCAAGTCCTTGGTGTTGTTCGCCAGGTTGCCGCTGAACTTGTAACCGGCCGGCAGCACCAAGTAGGGCCATTCGCCCAGCGGCTTGTCGCTCACCGCGATGGTGTTGATGTCGAAGCTGGTCGCGGCCGGTGCGGGTGTCACGGCGGCGGGGGCTTGCGCGACAGGGGCAGGCTGCGGCGCGGCATCCGCGGTTGCGGCTGCGCTGGGCGCAGTCGTAGCCCCGCTGTCTGCCGCGGCGGCATCGTCCTGCTTCTTGCAGGCCAACAGCGACAGGCCCACGGCCATTGCCAGTGCGGCGGTCTTGATCGACATCGAATCGGCTCCAGGGTGCGGAAAGAGCCGCAGAGTGTAATCAGGAAGCGTGACCGCTTCCACGTTTTGGCTCAGCTGCGCAGCCCCACGCCTTTTTTCAGCAACCACAGGCCCACCGCCGACAGCGCGAAGGCGAAGCCCAGCATCAGCGCATAGGCCACCCACAGCGGCACGTCGCTGACGCCCAGCAGGCCGTAGCGGAACGCGTTGACCATGTAGAAGATCGGGTTGGCGTGGGTAGCCGCCTGCGCCCAGCCGGGCAGCAGGCTGATCGAATAGAACACGCCGCCGAGGTAGGTCAGTGGGGTCAGGATGAAGGTCGGGACAATCGCGATGTCGTCGAATTTCTTCGCGTACACCGCGTTGACGAAGCCGGCCAGCGAAAAAATGATCGCCCCCAGCAGCACCGAACTCAGCGTCACCAGCGGATGCGGCACGTGCACGCGGGTGAACAGCATCGCGATGCACAGCACGATGGCGCCGACCATCAGCCCGCGCAGCACCGCGCCGGCCACGTAGCCGGCCAGGATCACCCAGTGCGGCATCGGGCTGACCAGCAGCTCCTCGACGTGGCGGCCGAACTTGGCGCCGAAGAACGAGCTGCTGATGTTGCCGTAGCTGTTCTGGATCACGCTCATCATCACCAGCCCGGGGACGATGAACTCCATGTAGTCCAGCCCGCCCATCGGGCCAACGCGCGAGCCGATCAGCCCGCCGAAGATCAGGAAGTACAGGGTCATGGTGATCGCCGGCGGGATCAGCGTCTGCGTCCAGATCCGCAGGATGCGCATCACCTCGCGCCGGGTGATGGTGCCCAGGGCGACCAGGTTCTGGTTGCTCATGCCGCCGCTCCTTCGCGCGCGGTCATCCGCACGAACAGTTCTTCCAGCCGGTTGCTCTTGGTGCGCATCGAGCGCACCCGGATGCCGGCGGCGTCGAAGGCGGCGAACACGCGGTTGAGATCCATCGCCCGCGGCATGTCCAGCTCCAGCGTGTGCGCGTCCAGCGCCGCCAGGGCGGCGCCTTCGATCGCCGGCAGCGCGGCCGGCAGCGCGTCTTCGACGTCGAACAGGAAGCCCTCCACGTCGAGCTTGGCCAGCAGCGACTTCATCGGCCCGCGCTCGACGATCGTGCCGTGGTCGATGATGGCGAGGTTGCGGCACAGGCTCTCCGCTTCCTCCAGGTAATGGGTGGTGAGGATGATCGTGGTGCCGGCGGCGTTGATCTCCTTCAGCGTCTTCCACATGCCGCGGCGGATCTCGATGTCCACGCCGGCGGTGGGCTCGTCCAGGATCAGCAGCTTCGGCGCGGTCATCATCGCGCGGGCGATCATCAGCCGCCGCTTCATGCCGCCGGACAGGGTGCGGCTCATCTTGTCCGCCTTGTCCCACAGCTGGGCGTCCTTCAGCACCTTCTCGGCCCGTTCCAGCGCCTGCGCGCGCGGCACGCCGTAGAACCCCGCGTAGTTCACGCAGATGTCCAGCGGCTTCTCGAACATGTTGAAGTTGAATTCCTGCGGCACCAGCCCGATCAGGCGCATCGCGGCGCTGCGGTCGGCGTCGATGTCGACGCCGAACACCTGCACCGCCCCGGCGGTCTTGTTGACCAGCGAGCTGACGATGCCGATCAGGGTGCTCTTGCCGGCGCCGTTGGGCCCCAGCAGGGCGTGGAAATCGCCGGGGGCGACGTCCAGGCTGACGCCTTTCAGCGCCTGCACGCCGTTGTCGTAGGTCTTGCGCAGGTCGCGCACGCACAGTGCGGGCGCAGCCGGATCAAGCGCGGGATCAGGACTCATGGATGGCCTCGTGCGCGGAGCGCCGCGCGGGAAGCCGGTAGTATAGGCAGCCCCGTGGCTCCACTCCCGCCACGCACTGTTGCATCGCCGTGGCCATCGCCCATTTCCCGCTCAAGCTCGTCGCCCGCCGCATGATCGCGCCCACCGTGGCGCACCTGTCGTTCGAACGCGACGACGGCCACCCGCTGCCCTGCATCCCCGGCCAGTTCATCCAGATCCATTTCGAGTACGCCGACGGCAGCGCGGCGCGCCGCAGCTATTCCATCGCGGTGGGCCGGGCGCTGGACGCACCGGCCGACGGGCGGGTGGACATCGCGGTCAGCTACGTGCCCGGCGGCGCCGCCACCGCGCTGTTCGAAGCGCTGGACATCGGCGCCACGCTCAATGCCAGCGGCCCGTTCGGGCGCTTCTGCCTGTATCCCAACGACGCCAACCGCCGCTACCTGCTGATCGGCACCGGCACCGGCATCACCCCGTACCGGGCGATGCTGCCGCAGCTGGCGCAGCAGACGGACCAGCGCGGCGTCGAGGTGGTGCTGCTGCAGGGTGCGCGCACGCCGGAGGAACTGCTGTACGGCGACGAGTTCCGCGCCTTCGCCGAGGCCCATCCGGGCTTCCGCTACATGCCCTGCCTGTCGCGCGAACTGCCGGCTGAAGGCTCCGCACATGCGCACGCCGACGTGCGCCACGGCTACGTGCAGAACGTGCTGCCGGAACTGGCGCCGGACCCGGCCACCGACATCGCCTACCTGTGCGGCAATCCCGACATGGTGGATGCGACCTTCGAGGCGCTGAAGGAGATCGGCCTGCCGGTGCCGATGATCCGGCGCGAGAAATACGTCAGTAACAAGTGACCTCGGCCGGATCCCCGGCCACGCGCGGGACGCGCGCGGCGTTCGCACCGGCGCGCGGCAGTGCCGCGCAAGCACCGGCGCTTACCCGGCGCGAGAAATACGTCAGTAACAAGTGAGGCTGGCGTGCGCCTTGGCGCACCTATCGCGCCGCCGCCAGGCCCAGCGCCAGACGCAGTGCCTCACCCTGGTCGTGACGCACCTGCAGCACTTCTCCAGCCGGCGTGCGAATGATGACCATCGGGGCATAGCCGCCCCATTCGGTCAGATGGCGCATCAGCCCCGTGTAGTCTTGTGCATGCCGGGCCTGCATGACAAAGGACGGCAATTCATGACCCTTGTCGCTATTGAGATCATTCGTCCGGAAATAGTCATCCAACGCCTTGCTCGGATCGTTTGCGGCCAGAAGGACGTCGGCGATGGCGGCGCTGTCTTGTTTCATGAACGCCACCGGCGCCCAACGCATGCCGATGCTGCGGAATGCGTCGCCTTGCAGCCGCCAGTACAGGTCGGCGCAATACGGACAATTGGCGTCGAAGATCACATAGACCTTCGCAGGCTGGCCCGGCGCTAGCCCAACCGGAATCGCAGGGCTTGCTTCCAGTGCCGCCCATGCCGACGCGGGCAGCACTTCCAGATGCAGGGAAATGCCTTGCTGACGCGCCGCCGCGATGGCGGCGGCCGTTGCGGGTGCGAATGTGCCCGGCTCGACGTTCACTGCGGCCGTGTTGTGTTGCACCGGAAGGCCGGTGCATGCCGACAACAGGCAGGCCGCCACAAGCAATACCAACTTCACACACCATCGCATTACGTACATCACTGCTTCACCAGCTCCACCCGCCGGTTCCTCGCCTTGCCTTCCTGGGTGCCATTGTCGGCCACTGGCTGGGTGGACCCGAAGCCCGCGGCGGTCAGGCGCGCGGCGTCGATGCCCTTTGCGGTGAGCAGGGCCACCACGGATTTGGCGCGACCTTCGGAAAGCTGCTGGTTGTGCGCGGCGTCGCCGCTGTCGTCGGTATGCCCGTTGACCGCAAGCTGCAGCGACGGATCCTGCTTCAACAGCGCCGCCACCTGCTCGATCTGCGGCAGCGAGTCCGCCAGCACCTCGGTCTTGTCGGTGGCGAAGTTGACCTGCAGCGCCACCTTGCCTGCCGCATCCAGCTGCTTCTTCATCTCGCTGGCGGGCAGCAGCGACGCGGTGGCGACGAACCCCTTCTCCTGGCCGACGATGATGCCGCCCTGCGCGGTGTCCTGGGCGAAATGGATCCAGATGTTGCCGTCGTCGCGTCGCACCAGGTAGGTGATGGCCGGCACGTTGTAGACATCGCCCAGGCCGGTCAGGAAGCCCGAGGTGATCTCGTCACCCCAGCCCTTCACGGTGTCGTAGGGGATCTTTTCTTCCGAGATCTTCACCCCCCCCATCTGCGCGACCAGCGCGTCCAGGTTCCGGCGCAGCTCATGCGGGTTGTAGCCGCCTTCCTTCTCGGGATAGACATTGACCAGATAGAAGCGTCCTTCCACCCAGTGCGCGCGGCCCTGCACCCAGAACGGGAAGCGGGCGATCTGCTTGGTTTCCGGCTCCCCGTTGCTTGTGTAGCCCTGAGGCAGGCTGATGTAGGGGAAGTCGCCCAGGGGCACCTTGCTCAGCGGAACGCTCGCTATGTCGAACTCGCCGGCTTTCGCCGCCGCGGCGTCCTGCGTTGCCGCCGTTGCGGACGCATGCTCCAGTGCCGCCGACGCGGCGTCCTTCAACGATGCGGAGGCGCCGTCCTTCTTGCAGCCCGCCAGCAGCGTCAGCGCCATCGCTGCCGCCACGCCCATCGCCACACCCGTCTTGTTGAAACGCATCACAGCTCCTTGCACAAGTTGAAGAATCCGGACCGGTGCGCGACCGGTCCCGGTGTTGCCATCGCCGCTGCGGGTTAGCTGCATTTTGTGACATGTAGAGCAAGTCACCATAAAGAATCGACATATCGGGCGCCTCACCAGAAACACCTGTCAAGCACGCTTGACAATGGCCCGGCGACGCCGCTATCGTCCTGTCAAGCTTGCTTGACAAGGGATATCCGCAATGGTCACGCCACGCAATCGCCTCAAGGGCGCCGGCATCAGCTACCTGGGCATCGGTGCGGCCTTCCTGGCCATCGCCGCCAGTGGGCAATCCGCGTTCCTCGGGGTGGGGCTGGCGCTGATCGGCCTGGGCATCGTCTTCCTGGCCCGTTCGCGCGGGGGTGGCGCCGAATGAGCATGCGCCGCTGGATGTGGATCTTCGTCGGCATCGGGCTGACCGCGCTGCTTCTGGCTGCTGCCGGCCAGTGGCTGCTGCGCTGGCCGGACGACATGGTGGGCATGTGGGTCGACATCGGCGCCGGTTACCTGCTGGGCGCGGCGCTGTTCCTGCTGCTGCCGCGCTGGTGGCGGCAGCACTGCGACGAGATGTACGCGCAGCCTGCCGGCCGCCGCTACCTGCGCGCGCTGTGGCCGATCATGATCGGCTATTCGCTGACCCTGTTCATGTCGATCTGGCTGGTCAAGCGCGGGATCGAATCGGTGCCGCTGCGCGCGGTGGTGGCGGTGTTGCCGGCCCTGGCGATCGCGCTGCTGATGCGCGCGGCGTTGCGCTACCTGCGCGAGATCGACGAACTGCAGCGGCGGATCGAGACGGAGTCGATCGGCATCGCCAGCCTGCTGGTGTCGCTGCTGTATTTCGCCGGCGGGTTGCTGCAGAAAGCGAAGGTCATCGATGTCGACGCCGCCGCCGCGATGATCTGGGTGTTCCCGCTGTTGTGCGCCAGCTACGGCATCGCCAAGATGGTGCTGACGAGGCGCTATCTGTGACGGCGCCGCTTGACGCTGCACCGGTGGGCCGCGAACGACGGCGGCGGGGGGCCGCATGAACAACCGGCTGCGCGAGTTACGCGAGCGCGAGGGGCTGTCGCAGGGCGAACTGGCGCTGCGGCTGGAGGTGTCCCGCCAGACCGTCAACGCGCTGGAGACCGGCAAGTACGATCCGTCGCTGCCGCTGGCCTTCCGCATCGCCCGTCTGTTCGCCTGCCGCATCGAAGACGTGTTCCTTCCCGACTGAGCCCGGTTTCCTCCCGCTTTTTTCATCTGCAACAAGCAAAAGGGGTTGTCCCGATGATTTCCCGCAAGACCAGACTGATCCTTGCCGTCGCGGTGGCCGCCGCGATCTTTGGCTACAAGGCGCTGAATCCGAAACCCGGCGCAGCGGGTGATTCCCCGCAGGCCGCGGCCGATCTCGCGGCCGCGCCGGTGGCGCCCATTCCGCCGGTGATGCTGGGCAAGATCGCCTTCTCCCCGTGCAGCCTCAGCTCGCCGATGGCCAAGGACAGCCTGGACGCGATGTGCGCCACCTACGCGGTACCGGAAGACCGCGCCGCGCCCGGCGGCCGCAAGATCGCGCTCAACATCGCCTGGCTGCAGCCCAGCGAGCGCGGCCGCGCGCAGCCCGATCCCGTGTTCTTCCTGGCCGGCGGCCCCGGCCAGTCGGCGGTCGAGTCCTTCGCCGGCCTCAATCCGGTGTTCAAGGAGGTGCGCAAGCAGCGCGACGTGATCCTGGTCGACCAGCGTGGCACCGGAAAATCCAACCTGCTGTCGTGCGCGCCGCCCGAGGGCGACGATGACGCCTTCGATCCCTCGCCGGAAGCGATGCAGGCCCAAGCCGCCGCATGCGCCGACGCGCTCTCGAAAAAGGCCGACCTGCGCCACTACACCACCACCGATGCGGTCGCCGATCTGGAGGACGTGCGCCAGGCGATCGGCGCCGAGCAGATCAACCTGGTCGGCGTGAGCTACGGTACCCGCGTCGCGCAGCAATATGCGATGCGCCATCCGGCCGCCACCCGCAGCATCGTGCTCGACTCGCCGGTCCCCAACACGCTGGGGCTCGGCAACATCTTCGCCCGCAACCTGGATGACGCATTGGCCCTGCAGTTCGGCCTCTGCACCAAGGATCCGGCCTGCAGGGACAAGCTGGGCGACCCGCGCGCCGAACTGGACGTGCTGCTGAACCGCCTGCGGGCCAACCCGGTGCAGGTGGACTACCGCGACGCGACCAGCGGCGAGGTCAAGCACGGCACGCTGCGCGCCGAAACCGTGGCCGGGCTGGTGCGCATGTACGCCTACATGCCGTTGGCCAGCGGGCTGCTGCCCAAGCTGATCCACGAGGCCAACGCCGGCCGCTACGAGAACCTGATGGCGCTGGCCAAGATGATGGTCGGCAACATGGAGGACGCGATGGCGATGGGCATGCAGCTGTCGGTGGTCTGCAGCGAAGATGCCGACAGCATGGTGGCCCGCGCCGAAGACGCGAACACCGTGCTCGGCAACCTGATGCCGTCGGGCATGGCCGCCATGTGCAAGGCCTGGCCGAAGGGCAAGGTGCCTGCCGACTTCAACCAGCCGCTGGCCACCAAGGTGCCGGCACTGGTGCTGGCCGGCGAGTTCGACCCGGTGACGCCGCCGCGCTACGGCAAGGAGATCGTCAAGACGCTCCCCAACGGCCGCCTGTTCGTGCTGAAGGGGGTCGGCCACGGCGCGCTGGGCGCGGGCTGCATGCCCAAGCTGTTCAGCCAGTTCATCGAGAAGACCGATGCCAAGGCCCTCGATGGCAAGTGCCTGGACACGCTGGCCTATCCCACGCCCTTCATCAGCTTCAACGGCGCGCAGCCGTAAGCCCCTTTCGACAGGAACCTTGCAATGATCGTTGCAGAACACCTCCGCAAGACCTTCCCCGGACGGGGCAAGGACAAGACCCCGGTGGTCGCCGTGGACGACGTGGGCTTCACCGCCCGCGACGGCGAGATCACCGGCCTGCTCGGCCCCAACGGCGCCGGCAAGACCACCACCCTGCGCATGCTCTACACCCTGATGTCGCCGGAAACCGGGCGCGTACTGGTGGACGGCGTCGATGTCGCCGCCGATCCGGAGCGCGTGCGCCGCAGCCTGGGCGTGCTGCCCGACGCGCGCGGCGTGTACAAGCGCCTGACCGCGCGCGAGAACATCGACTACTTCGGCAAGCTGCACGGCATGGCGCCGGCGGAGATCGCCGCGCGCACCGGCAAGCTGGCGCAGGCGCTGCAGATGGAGGACTTCCTCGACCGCGCCACCGAAGGCTTCTCGCAGGGCCAGCGCACCAAGACCGCGATCGCGCGCGCGCTGATCCACGACCCGAAGAACGTGATCCTGGACGAACCCACCAACGGGCTCGACGTGATGACCACGCGCGGGCTGCGCGGCTTCCTGCAGGAGCTGCGCGGCGAGGGCCGTTGCGTGATCTTCTCCAGCCACATCATGCAGGAGGTGGCCGCGCTGTGTGACCGCATCGTGATCATCGCCAGCGGCCGGGTCGCCGCCCAGGGCACCCCGGACGAACTGCGGGCCCTGACCGGCGAGGCCAACCTGGAAGACGCATTCGTGAAACTGATCGGCAGCGAAGAGGGCCTGCACGCATGAACAAAACGTCGTTCACCACCGCCATGCTGACGGTGATGCGCAAGGAATGGCTGGACTTCTTCCGCGACCGCCGCACCTTCTACCTCAGCCTGTTGATGATGCCCTTGCTGTATCCGCTGCTCTTCCTCGGCATCGGAAAGCTCACCCAGATGCGCGCCGAGACCCAGCTGGAGAAGACCCTCAGCGTGCCGGTGGTCGGCATGGAGCGCGCGCCGAACCTGATGAAGTTCCTGGCCAGCTACGGCATCGACGCCAAGCCGGCGCCGGCCGACATCGAGGCGCGCGTGCGTGCCCAGCAGGAAGACCTGGCGCTGGCGGTCGATGCCGACTTCGCGGACGACTGGCACGCCGGCAAGCCCGCCAAGATCGACATCATCACCGACACCACCCGCCGCAATGGCGACGTCAAGGTGGCGCGGGTGAGCAAGGTGCTGGAGAGCTACGGCAACGGCGTCGGCGCAATGCGGCTGCTGATCCGCGGCATCAACCCCGGCGTGGCCACGCCGCTGCACGTCGGCACCCGAGACATGGCCACGCCGGAGGCCAAGAACAACCAGTTCATGTCGATCCTGCTGCCGATGATCCTGACCATATTCGCCTTCATCGGCGGCGCGCACCTGGCGATGGACACCACCGCCGGCGAACGCGAACGGCAGTCGCTGGAGCCGCTGCTGGCCACGCCGGCGTCGCGCGCCGCGCTGGTGGGCGGCAAGATGTTGGCGGCGGCATTGCTGGGGATGATCTCGATGCTGCTGATCCTGGTCGCGTTCAAGCTCACCGCCACCCTGGCCACCGGCATGGCCAAGCAGATGGATGTGAGCTTCCTGGCGATGGGCAAGCTGCTGCTGACGCTGGTGCCGCTGGTGCTGATCGGCACCGCGCTGATCACCGCGCTGGCCGCCGGTGCCAAGAGCATGAAGGAAGCACAGAGCCACATGATGTGGCTGATGATGCTGCCGATGCTGCCGGCCTACGGGCTGATGGCCTACCCGTTGAAGGACACCGCGGTGTGGCAGTACGCGGTGCCGTTCCTGTCGCAGAACCAGCTGATCCAGAAGATCTCGCGCGGCGAAGTCGCCTCGCTGCAGCAATGGGGCGTCTACCTTGCCAGCTCGCTGGCGCTGGCCGCCCTGCTGTGGGCGCTGGCGGTGTGGCGCTACCGGCAGGAAAAGCTCGCGATCTCGGCATGAACCGGAGCCGCGCCGCCGGTCGGTGGCGCGGCGATTGCGGCGGCGAGTGCAACATGAAAAAGCCCGGCGGTTGCCGGGCTTTTTCGTTTCGCCGCAGAACGCCTTACTGCTCGAACGCGATCGTGCGGCGGCTGGTAGTGGCCTGGCCGATCGGCTGGAACCGCCAGCGCTTGACTGCGTTCAGCGCTTCGCGCTCGAACTCGCGCTGGAACTGCCGGGTGCCATCGGAAGACACCACCCGAGCGCTCGTGATGCTGCCGTCGGTGCCGACCGTGAACTCCACCTGCACCGTCGCCGTGGCGCCGGCACGCTGCGCCGCCGGCGGATACTTCGGTCCCGGCTGGCTGATCGGACGCAGTTCGGTGGACGGCGCGGCGGGGCGCGCTGCCGCCGGCGCGGGTGTCGGCGCCGCGGCCTGCTGGCGCTGCGCCGCCTCGCGCTGCGCCGCCTCGCGCTGTGCTTCCTCGCGCTGGGCTGCTTCCCGTTGCGCCGCCTCGCGCTGCGCGGCTTCGCGCTGAGTCTGCTCCTGCTGTTGCACCTGCTGGCGCTGCTGCTCCTGCTGCCTGCGCTGGTCTTCCTCACGCTTCTTGAGCTGGTCGGCCTTGCGCTTGGCCTCTTCCTCGGCGGTCAGCTTCTGGGTCTCGGCCTGCTGCTTGAGCCTGGCCTCGCCGCTGGCGACGCTGGCCTTCAGCCGTCCCAGCGCGGGGTGGTTGGGATCGGCCTTGCCGATCAGGGCGAGCAGGCGCGAGGCCTCCTCGAAGTCCTCGCGGGCAATGCTCTGCTCGGTGGCGATCACCGCCATCGGCAGCAGATCGCTGAGCGCGCTGGATGCACCGGCATCACCGGGCTGCTTGTCGCGCAGCGCGAGGTAGTACTCCATCGCGTTGTTGCCGGCCGGCGCATACAATCGGTTGTCGTTGTATGCGGTGTTGGCCGCATCGCGCAGCTGGTCCACGCCCATCGCCGACACCGACGCCGCCACCACCGTTTCCGGCGTTGGCGCCGGCGCGGCCTGTTGCGCCGCCTGCGGCCCTGTCGCCGCCTGTTCGTCCTTCTTGCATGCCGTCAGCGCACACGCCACGGCCACGGTCAATGCAACCGGCACCCACCCCTTGCGGATCTTGTTGTTTGCACTCATCCCGTTTCCCCTGTTGATGCAAAAGCGTTTTCCAGCGTAGCACGCGACATCCGGGCTCACCTTGTCAAGTAGAGCCGCTTACTTGCCGATGCAGAACGATGTGAAAATGTGACCCAGTAGTCCATCCGCGTCTACTCGCCCACCGATTTCACCCAGGGCCTCATGCGCGCGCAGCAATGCTTCCGCGGCCAGTTCCAGCCGCTCGGCGGACAGCTCCGCCGCGGCCTGCGTCAGCCACTCCTCGGCATACGCCAGCGCCAGCACGTGGCGCGCGCGCGCCGAGAACGCGCCCTCGCCGACATTGCCACCAGCCAGCTCGAACAGGCGCTGGTGCAGCCGCGGGAGGCCCAGGCCCGTACGCGCCGACACTGCCAGCGCATCGTCTCCCAGCACGGGCTGGGCAGGCAGCAGGTCGGCCTTGTTGTGCAGCCAGAGCACCTGCGCGGCACCAGCCAGGTCGGACGCGAGCGCGGCGCGGCCCGCGTCCGGCTCGCGCGCGTCCAGGACCGCCAACGCAAGATCGGCGCGCGCCAGTTCGCCGCGCGCGCGGCGGATGCCCTCGGCTTCGATGGCGTCGTCGGCAAGGCGCAGGCCGGCGGTATCGACCAGGGTGAGTTCGACCCCGTCGATGCGGATGGTTTCCTGCAGCACGTCGCGGGTGGTGCCGGCGATGTCGGTGACGATGGCGCGTTCGCTGCCGGCCAGGGCGTTGAGCAGGGAGCTTTTGCCGGCGTTGGGCGGGCCCGCCAGGACCACGTGCAGGCCATCGCGCAGCTTGCGGCCGCGTTCGGCGTCGCCGCGCAGCTGCGCCAGTGCATCGCGCGCCTGCTGCAGCCGGCCGAACAACGCCGTGCCGCCCAGCGTGTCCAGCGATTCGTCGGCGAAGTCGATCGCCGCCTCCACGTGCACGCGGATCGCCAGCAGCTGCGCCATCAACGCGTCGACGCGGCCGGAGAATGCGCCGTCCAGCGACCGCCGTGCCGCGCGCGCCGCGCGCGCGTCGCCGGCCGCGATCAGGTCGGCGATCGCCTCGGCCTGCACCAGGTCGAGCTTGCCGTTGAGGAAGGCGCGCTGGCTGAACTCCCCCGGCCCGGCCTGGCGCGCGCCCAGCGCCACGCAGCGCGCCACCAGTTCGCGCAGCAGCACCGGGCCGCCGTGTCCCTGCAGCTCCACCACGTCCTCGCCGGTGAAGCTGGCCGGGGCGGCGAAATACAGGGCGATGCCGTCGTCGAGGGTGCCGCCATGGGCATCGGTGAAGCGCGCGTACTGCGCGGCGCGCACCCGCAGCCTCCGGCCACAGATGCGCTCGCCGATGGCGCGCGCGTCCGCGCCAGACAGTCGGACGATGCCGACGCCGCCCGCGCCGGGCGCGGTGGCGATGGCGACGATGGTGTCATCCGCTGTCATTGCAGCATCCTCCCGGCCCACAAGGCGGCATGTGGCGGGCGGTTCTGCGGAACCATCGGCGACAGGGATGTCGCCGATGAGCCTACATGGACGTACTTGCGGCGTGTTCCGCAGAACCGCCCGCCGCAGGACGCCCGCGAAGCGTCCGCCATGCGCCTTAGGCCTTCGCCGGTTCCTCGGCGAAGCGCTTCATGTTCCACCACTGCTGCGCCATGCCCAGCGCGCCGTTGGTGACCCAGTACAGGACCAGGCCGGCCGGGAAGAAGGCGAACATCACCGCCATCACCAGCGGCATCATCTGCATCATCTTCTGCTGCATCGGGTCCATACCGACCATCGGCGACATCTTCTGGGTCAGCCACATCACCACGCCGTTGAGGATCGGCAGGATGAAGAACGGATCGCGCGCGGTCAGGTCGCTGACCCAGCCGACGATCCACGGCGCCTGGCGCAGCTCGACCGCCTCCAGCAGCACGTAGTACAGCGCCAGGAACACCGGCATCTGGATGAAGATCGGCAGGCAGCCGCCGGCCGGGTTGATCTTCTCCTTCTTGTACAGGTCCAGCATCGCCATCTGGAACTTCTGCTTGTCGTCGCCGTAGCGCTCCTTGAGCTGGGCGATGCGCGGCTGGAACCGGCGCATCTTCGCCATCGACTTGTACTGCGCCGCCGACAGCGGATACAGGATCAGCTTGATCAGCACCACCAGCAGCACGATCGCCCAGCCCCAGTTGTGGGTCAGCTTGTGCAGCTGGGTCAGCAGCCAGTGGATCGGCTTGGACAGCACGGTGAAGATGCCGTAGTCCATCGCCAGCCCCAGGCCGGGCGCGGTGGCGTCGAGCTTGTCGGCCAGCTTCGGGCCAACCCACAGGGTGGCCTCGCTCTGGAAGCGCTGGCCCGGGCCCAGGGTGACCCGCGGGCCGCGCGCGGCGATGCTGTAGAGGTTGCCCTTCTGGGCCAGCGAGTACAGCGCCGCCTGGTCCTTCTGCGGCACCCAGGCGCCGAGGAAGTAATGCTGCGACAGGGCAACCCAGCCACCGGTCACCTGCTGGTTGAGCGGACCGTCCTCGACGAAGTCCGGGTACTTGCGCTTCTCGTACTTTTCGGCCGGGCTGTACCAGGCGGCGCCGTTAAGGCTGAACGATTCGGGGTTGGTGAAGCCGGTCTTGACCGCCGGCGGCACGCGTTCGAGGCGGCGCTCGATGTCGCCGGTCCAGGCGGAGTTGCCGGCGTTGACCAGTTCATCCCGCACCCGCAGCGCGTAGCTGCCGCGGGCCAGCGTGTAGGTCCGCTGCAGCTGCATGCCGTTGGCGGCGGTGGCGACGAAGCGCGCCTGCACCTCGCGGGCCCCATCCGCCAACACGATCTCGCGCGCGTCGCCCTGCGGCTGCAGTGCGAGCTCGACCCCGTCGACCCCGCGCCAGAACGCCTCGGCGGCGAAATAGCGGGCCGGGTCGGTGTCGAACAGCACCACCGGCGGGCTGCCGGGGGCACGGGTCTGCGGATAGTCGACCAGCTCCGCGCGGGTCACGTCGCGGCCGTTGAGCTCCAGCGCCAGCACATCGTTGCGCAGGCGCAGGGTGGGCGCAGCCGCCACCGCGCTGGCCTGCGCCACGGCGCCGGGGGCGGTCGCCACCGGCGTCGCGGCAGCCGCCGGCACCTGCCCCTGCACGGCTGCCGGAACGGCCGGCGCCGGCTGCGCCGAGGCGACCTTCTCCTTGCCCCACTCCTGCCACAGCAGGAACGCCACCATCAGCCAGGCAATCAGCAGGAACGTACGGATCTGGTTCATTGGGCAGGGGTCTCGGGGCGCGCTTGCGGCGCGGCCACATCGGGCGAAGCCGGGGAATCGGCGGGCGGCATTGTGCCGGCCGCGGCCGGCAGGGGCAACGCGCCGGCGCGCGTCAGCAGCTGTTCGAACGCGGCCTGCAGCGTCCGGTTGTCGGCCTGGGCAGCGGTACTTCGGGCGACGACGACGTAGGCGCCGCCGCGCAGCTGCGGCCGCAGCCGGCGGAAACTTTCGCGCAGGGCGCGCTTGATGCGGTTGCGGCCGACCGCGTTGGGATCGACCTTGCGCGATACCGCCAGGCCCAGCCGCGGCGGCGCGGCATCGGCCAGCCAGTGCAGGGCCAGGCGCGGCTCGGCGGTGCGCCGGCCGCCATCGAACACGCGGGTGAACTCCGCTTTCGCGCGCACCCGCGCCGCGGGCGGGAACCCGGCCGGGCGGGAAGGCGTCAACGCGACAACGCCGGCGTCCTCTCCGGACACCGGCGTCTGGGGCATCGCTGGCAACATCATTGCAGTCCCGGCGCGGGCGCCGGCGACGCGGTCCGACCCGAAGGTCAGACGGTCAGGCGACGGCGGCCCTTGGCGCGACGGCGCGCCAACACCTTGCGGCCGTCGGCGGTGGCCATGCGGGCGCGGAAGCCGTGATCACGCTTGCGCTTGAGGTTGCTGGGCTGGTAGGTGCGCTTGGTCGCCATGGCGGGCCTGCTTGCTTTGTTTCAGAGAATAAGACCCGGAATGATAGCGGGCCAACGAGACCCACGCAAGTCCGCCCGCCGTTACCGGGTCTGCTGCCGGTTTGGCGGCACCCGGACGCGGTGGTAACCTGCCCAGTTCCCATCTTATCCACAGCCGCCGGCCATCCCGGTCCGGCCGCCCGCGCTCTTTCCGGATCCCTCGACCCATGCACGTCTGGCCCGCCTGCCTGCAACGCCTCGAAACAGAACTCCCGCAGGACGAGGTGAGCATGTGGCTCAAGCCGCTGCAGGCGGACCGGCGGGACGGCGGGCTGGTGCTGTATGCGCCCAATGCCTTCGTCCGCGACGAGGTCCAGAGCCGCTTCCTCGAGCGCATCCGCGAGCTGGTCCGGCATTTCGACGGCAGCGCCGACGTGGTGGTCGACATCGGCGCCCCGAAGCGCGCAGCGGCGGCGGCGGCCAGCCCGGCGGCGGCGCCGAAGGCCACGCCGGCCGCGGTGGTCGAACCCTTCCACGGCAACGTGGACCCGCACTACAGCTTCGACAACTTCGTCGAAGGCCGCAGCAACCAGCTGGCCCGCGCCGCCGCCTGGCACGCCGCGCAGAAGCCCGGCGAGCGCACCCACAACCCGCTGCTGCTGTACGGCGGCACCGGCCTGGGCAAGACCCACCTGATGTTCGCGGCGGGCAACGAGATGCGCCGGCTCAACCCGGCCGCGCGGGTGCTGTACCTGCGCTCGAACACGTTCTACGACGCGTTCTTCCGCTCGCTGCAGGAAAAGACCACCGACCAGTTCAAGCGCCAGTTCCAGAAGATCGACGCGCTGCTGATCGACGACATCCAGTTCTTCGCCGGCAAGGACCGCACCCAGGAGGAGTTCTTCCACACCTTCAACGCGCTGTTCGAAGGCAAGCAGCAGATCATCATGACCTGCGACCGCTACCCGCGCGAGGTGGACGGCCTGGAACCACGGTTGAAGTCGCGGCTGGGCTGGGGCTTGTCGGTGGCGATCGATCCACCCGATTTCGAGACCCGCGCCCAGATCGTGCTGTCGAAGGCGCGCGAACGCGGCGCGGTTCTGCCCGACGAAGTGGCCCAGCTGATCGCCAAGAAGATGCGCAGCAACGTGCGCGAGCTTGAAGGCGCGATCAACAAGCTGACCGCCCAAGCGGGCCTACTGGGCCGGCCGGTGACCATGGAGTTCGCCCAGGAAACCCTGCGCGACCTGTGGCGGGCGCAACAGCAGGCGATCAGCATCGCCAACATCCAGAAGGCCGTGGCAGACTACTATGGTCTGCAGCTGCGGGAGATGCTGGGCAAGAAGCGCACCCGGTCGCTGGCGCGGCCGCGGCAGGTGGCGATGGCGTTGGCCAAGGAACTGACCGAACACAGCCTGCCGGAGATCGGCATGGCGTTCGATGGCCGCGACCACACCACCGTGCTGCACGCCTGCCGGCAGATCCGGACGCTGATGGAAAGCGACGGAAAGCTCCACGAGGACTGGGACAAGCTGATCCGCAAACTCAGTGAATGAACCCGGGATGCACTGTGGATAACCGGGGGATGGTTCTGCAGGGGGAAAACGATCCACAGGTTCTCCCGGGCTTCCGGGACAGTTTTACCCCGGCTTTGCTCCAGCACTAATGCCATTTAAAACAAAGACTTGCGATAGATATCCCGGATTTTTTGCTGCTCCAGCACCACCGACTTTCAAGATTTATCCATATTCAAGAAGCAAGGGCCTGCCAACCGGCAGCCTTTCGAACCAGCCAAAAGGGTGAGGGGTCTACATGCGGTTTTCCCTGCAACGCGAAGTCCTGCTGAAGCCGTTGGCGCAGGTCGTCAATGTGGTCGAACGCCGGCATACCCTGCCGGTCCTGGCGAACCTGCTGGTCCGCGTCAACGGCGGTCAACTGGCGCTGACCGGCACCGACCTAGAAGTCGAGATGGTTGCGCGCACCGCTGCGGAGGATGCGCAGGACGGCGAGATCACCATTCCGGCACGCAAGCTGTTCGACATCGTCCGCGCCCTCCCGGATGGCAGCCGGGTCACGATCAGCCAGAGCGGGGACAAAGTGACCGTGCAGGCGGGCCGCAGCCGCTTCAGCCTGGCCACCCTGCCGGCGAACGATTTCCCCTCGCTGGACGAAGTGGATGCCACCGAGCAGGTCAGCGTGCCCGAGGCCGCGCTCAAGGAGCTGCTGGAGCGCACCGCCTTCGCCATGGCGCAGCAGGACGTGCGCTACTACCTCAACGGCCTGCTGTTCGACCTGCGCGAGGACACCCTGCGCTGCGTGGCGACCGACGGCCACCGCCTGGCGCTGTGCGAAACCAGCCTCGAGCAGGGTCACGGCGGCAGGCGCCAGATCATCGTTCCGCGCAAGGGCGTGCAGGAATTGCAGCGCCTGTTGGAAGGCGGCGATCGCCAGATCCAGCTGGAGCTGGGCAAGGGCCATATCCGCGTCAAGCGCGATGACGTCACCTTCACCAGCAAGCTGATCGACGGCAAGTTCCCGGATTACGAGGCTGTCATCCCGATCGGCGCCGACCGCGAAGTCAAGATCGATCGCGAAGCCCTGCGCGCCGCGCTGCAGCGCGCTTCCATCCTGTCCAACGAAAAGTACCGCGGGGTCCGGGTTGAGGTATCGCCCAACCTGCTCAAGATCAGCGCGCACAACCCCGAGCAGGAAGAGGCGCAGGAAGAGGTCGAGGCCGAAACCCACGTCGATACGCTGGCGATCGGTTTCAACGTGACCTACCTGCTGGAAGCGCTGAGTGCCCTGCGCGAGGAGTTCGTGGTCATGCAGCTTCGCGATGCGAACTCTTCCGCGCTGGTGCGGGGCGCGGGCAGCCAGCACGCTCGCCATGTGGTGATGCCGCTGCGCCTGTGACCAGCGATGCCCGCAACCTGTGGCTGGCCTCTGCCGCTTGCGCCAGGTTGAGGTGATGTTCCACGTGGAACATTCCGCCCTCCGACGCCCGGCCTTGTCCGGGCGTCGCCGTTATGGGCCTTGCCGGGCGCGGGTGAATCGATGTTGATCCAGCGGCTCCGCCTGCAGGCCTTTCGCCGCTTCGATGCGGCGGAGATCGCCCTGCGTCCCGGTTTCAACCTGCTGACCGGGGACAACGGCAGCGGCAAGACCAGCGTGCTTGAGGCGCTGCATCTGCTGGCCCATGGCCGAAGCTTCCGTGGACGTGTTCGCGATGGCCTGATCCGCCAGGGGGAATCCGCCCTGAGCGCCTACGTGGAGTGGGAGGCCGGCGCGCGCATGCACCGAGCCGGGCTGCGCCACGCCGGTGGCAGTTGGGAAGCCAGGTTGGATGGCGAGGACGTGCGCCAGCTGGGACAGCTGTGCGCGGCGCTGGCGGTGATCACCTTCGAGCCGGGCAGCCACGCGCTGGTGGACGGAAGCAGCGAGGTGCGCAGGCGTTTTCTCGACTGGGGACTGTTCCACGTGGAACAGGGGTTCATGCCGCAGTGGCGGCGGTACGCGCGCGCACTCAAGCAGCGCAATGCGCTGCTGCGCCAGCCCGGCCACCCTTCGGCGCAGCTGGAGGCGTGGGAGCATGAGCTGGCCCAGTCCGGGGAGCAGCTGACCCAGTTGCGGGAGGACTACGTGGCCGCGCTGCAACCTGCGCTGTCCCGGCTGCTGCCGGATCTCCTGCCGGCAGCAGGCGACGTGGTGCTGACGCTGCACCCGGGATGGAGGCGGCAGGAGCTCGCCCTCGCAGATGCATTGCTGCTCGGGCGCGAGCGCGACGTCACCCTGGGATATACGTCGCAGGGACCGCATCGCGCGGATCTGCGGGTTTCCCTGCGCGATCTGCCGGGGCGCGAGGGGTTGTCCCGTGGCCAGACCAAGCAGTTGGCGCTGGCCCTGCTGCTGGGGCAGGCGGGGCATCTGGCTGCGGCGCAGGGCCACTGGCCGGCGCTGCAGCTGGACGATCTGGGCTCCGAGCTGGATCGCCACCATCAGCGCCGCGTGCTCGATGTCCTTGCAGCCAGCGGCGCGCAGGTATTGATCACGGGAACGGAGGCCCCGGCCGGGCTGGCTGCAGGCGACATTGATGTTGCGATGTTCCACGTGGAACATGGCCGCATCCGTGGACCCGGGGAATGAGGGCCCAAGTGTGCCCTGCTGGCCATGCCAATCGCACCGGAAGCGCAGGCACCCCGGGCATATCCGGGCTGCACGCCCCGGTCGGCTATACTGCGCATTCCTATAGCTAATGTGTCTTGGCGTATCCCTGGATACGTCACGGGAGTCGAACGCGTCGATGTCGCAGAACGAACAGACCCCGGGCGCCACGCCCGAAGCCACCCCGAATACCTCCTACGATTCCAGCAAGATCACCGTCCTGCGCGGGCTGGAAGCGGTGCGCAAGCGCCCCGGCATGTACATCGGCGACGTCCATGACGGCACCGGCCTGCACCACATGGTGTTCGAGGTGGTGGACAACTCGGTGGACGAGGCGCTGGCGGGCCATGCCGACGACATCATCGTCACCATCCATGCCGACGGCTCGGTCAGCGTGTCGGACAATGGTCGCGGCATCCCGGTGGATATCCACAAGGAAGAGGGCGTGTCGGCGGCGGAGGTGATCCTCACCGTGCTGCACGCGGGCGGCAAGTTCGACGACAACAGCTACAAGGTGTCAGGTGGCCTCCACGGCGTGGGTGTGTCGGTGGTCAATGCGCTGTCCAGCAAGCTGACCCTAGACATCTGGCGCGATGGCGGCCACCACCAGCAGGAATACGCGCACGGCGAGCCCGTGTATCCGCTCAAGCGGATGGGCGACCAAGGGGACCGTCGCGGCGGCACCGTGTTGCGGTTCTGGCCCTCGGAGGAAACCTTCAGCGACACCGAATTCCACTACGAGATCCTGGCGCGTCGCCTGCGCGAGCTCAGCTTCCTCAACTCCGGGGTCAAGATCACCCTGGTCGACGAGCGCGAGGAAGGCCGTCGCGATGTATTCCAGTACGAAGGCGGCATCAAGAGCTTCGTCGAGCACCTGGCCCAGCTGAAGACCCCGCTGCATCCGAACGTGATTTCGGTGAGTGGCGAGCAGAACGGCATCGTCGTGGAAGTCGCCCTGCAGTGGACCGACGCCTACCAGGAGACGATGTTCTGCTTCACCAACAACATCCCCCAGAAGGACGGCGGTACCCATCTGCAGGGGTTCCGCTCGGCGCTGACCCGCACCCTGACCAACTACATCGAGCAGAGCGGCATCGCCAAGCAGGCCAAGGTGGCGCTGTCCGGCGACGACATGCGCGAGGGCATGATCGCGGTGCTGTCGGTGAAGGTGCCGGACCCCAGCTTCTCCAGCCAGACCAAGGAGAAGCTCGTCTCATCTGACGTGAGACCGGTCGTGGACAGTACGTTCGCCGCGCGCCTGGAGGAGTTCCTGCAGGAGCATCCGCACGAGGCCAAGGCCATCGCCGGCAAGATCGTCGACGCCGCCCGCGCCCGCGAGGCGGCGCGCAAGGCGCGCGACCTGACCCGCCGCAAGGGCGCGCTGGACATCGCCGGCCTGCCCGGCAAACTGGCCGACTGTTCGGAGAAGGATCCGGCGCTGTCGGAGCTGTTCATCGTCGAGGGTGACTCGGCCGGCGGCAGCGCCAAGCAGGGCCGCAACCGCAAGACCCAGGCGGTGCTGCCGCTGCGCGGCAAGATCCTCAACGTCGAGCGCGCGCGCTTCGACCGCATGCTGGCCTCGGCCGATGTCGGCACCCTGATCACCGCGCTGGGCACCGGCATCGGCAAGGACGAATACAACCCGGACAAGCTGCGCTACCACCGCGTCATCATCATGACCGACGCCGACGTGGACGGCAGCCACATCCGCACCCTGCTGCTGACTTTCTTCTACCGGCAGATGCCGGAGCTGATCGACCGCGGCCACATCTACATCGGCCTGCCGCCGCTGTACAAGATCAAGCAGGGCAAGAACGAGCTGTACCTGAAGGATGACGCCGCCCTCGACGCCTACCTCGCCGGTAGCGCGGTGGAGGGCGCCGGGCTGGTGCCGGCGGAGTCCGAGCCGGCGATCGAAGGCGCTGCGCTGGAAGGACTGCTGCTCGCCTACGCGCGGGCGAGGGAGGCCATCGCACGCAATGCCCACCGGTTCGACCCGGGCGTGCTGGAAGCGCTGATCGACTTCGTGCCGCTGGATGCCGCCTCGGTCGCCGCGCAGGGCGACCTGTCGGCGGCGCTGGAGTCGCTGGCAGGCCGCCTCAACCAGAGCGGCCTCGGCAAGCCTCGCTACAGTCTGCGCTGGCAGGCTGCGGAGGAAGGCCGGCCGGCAGCGCTGCTCGCCACCCGCAGCCACATGGGCGAGGAATTGACCCAGGTGCTGCCGCAGTCGCTGTTCGAACACGGCGAGTTGCGCCCGCTGCGCGAAGCCGCCGCCAAGCTGCACGGGCTGGTGCGCGACGGCGCGCGGATCGTCCGCGGTAGCAAGTCCCAGGCGATCGAGCGTTTTGCAGATGCGCAGGCCTGGCTGCTGGAGGAGGCGAAGAAGGGCCGCCAGATCCAGCGCTTCAAGGGCCTGGGCGAGATGAACCCGGAACAGCTGTGGGACACCACCGTGAACCCGGACACCCGCCGCCTGCTGCAGGTCAAGCTGGAGGATGCGGTGGCCGCGGACACCATCTTCAGCACCCTGATGGGCGACGTGGTGGAGCCGCGCCGGGAGTTCATCGAGGACAACGCGCTCAAGGTGGCCAACCTGGACGTCTGATATCGCCGGTTTGACGCCGCGTTCAGGCCTTGCGGCCTACAACGGCGTACCGCATCAGGACCGGAGACCGACATGAACGCCAAGGCTCTCGCATTGGGTGTCGCCGCCGCGCTGGCGCTGGCGGCCTGCGCCACCACCACCTCGCCGACCGGGCGCACCCAGTACGTGGGGGCCGTCTCGCAGGCGCAGCTGGACCAGCTCGGACTGCAGGCCTTCGATCAGGCCAAGGCCTCTACGCCGCTGAGCCGCGACGCGTCCCAGAACGCCTACGTGGGCTGCGTCGTGCGCGCGATCACCGCGCAGCTGCCGGCGCCCTGGAACGGCGTGCGCTGGGAGTACGCGCTGTTCGACAACAGCGAAGCCAACGCCTGGGCCCTGCCCGGCGGCAAGATCGGCGTCTACACAGGCATCTTCAAGGTCGCCACCACCCAGGACCAGCTGGCGGCGGTGATCGCCCATGAAATCGGCCACGTGACAGCACGCCACCATGACGAGCGCATCACCCGCCAGGTCTATGCCCAGACCGGGTTGGGCGTGGCCGGCGCGCTGGCCGGCTCGCGCTACGGCGAGGGTGCCCAGCAGACCACCGGCCAGCTGGGCGGTGCGCTGTTGCAGGGGGCGTTCCTGCTGCCGAATTCGCGGGTCCAGGAGTCCGAGGCGGATGTCGTGGGCCAGGAACTGATGGCAAAGGCCGGTTTCGATCCGGAGGCCGCCGTCCAGCTGTGGCGCAACATGGCCTCCGCCGGCGGTTCGCGACCGCCGCAATGGCTTTCCACCCACCCGGATCCCGCCTCCCGGCTGCGCGAGCTGCAGGCGCGCGCAGCCGGGTTGACGCCGGTCATGCAGGCGGCGCGCAGCAGCGGGCACACTCCCCGCTGTCGCTGACCTGGTGCATTCCGGCACAGGTCGGCGCCCCCGGTTTCTGCTACGTTTTCGCCCTTGGCCGCGCCTGTCGCGGCACCTTGCCATCGAGGAATGCCCCCATGTCGAAGTCCTACCGCCGCCCGCTCACTGTCGCCCTTTCCGCCGCCCTTGGCATGCTGGTGCTTGCGCCCGTCGTCCACGCCGGACCGCAATCGCAGACGATGAGCAAGCAGGAGGAGCGCGCGCGCCGTCGCGCCGAGCTTGGTCAGGGTCAGCAAAAGCAGGAAGAAGCCAAGCCCGCGCTGTACCCCAACGCCACCCGCCAGGCGCCGGAGGCCAAGGCATCGCCGAAGCTGATGAAGCACCTGCAGGAGCTGCAGTCGCGGTACGAGAAGGATGATTGGGCGGGGGTGATCGCCAAGGCCGAAGAGCTGGCGGCCATGCCGACCGCGAACGCCTACGAGAAGTCCTTCGCCTATTCGATGGCAGGCAATGCCGCCGCCAACATGGACGACCAGGCCAAGGCCGGCGAGTTCTTCGCCAAGGCGGTCGAGGCCAATGGCATGGACAACGATGGCCATTTCTCGACGATGTACAACCTTGCCATCATCCAGTTCAGCAACGAGCAGTACGCCGAGTCGCTGAAAACCATGGATCGCTTCCTGGCGGAGAGCAAGTCCGACAAGCCGGAGCACCTGGCATTCCGCGCCGGCGTGCTGGCCAACCTCGACCGGCACGACGAGGCCGCCGCGATCTACAAGGATCTGGTCGCCAAGAACCCGAACGACAAGCGCCTGCTGATGAACGCGGTCGCCGCCTTGCAGAACGGCGACAAATTCGACGAAGCCAACGTCCTGCTGGAGAGCGCCTACAAGCGGGGCATGCTCACCGAAAAGCGCGAACTGCGCGCGCTGTACATCGGTTACATGAACGCCCAGCGCTGGGACGACGCCAAGAAGGTCATCGACGACGGCGTGGCCAAGGGCATCCTGCAGCAGGATGCGGACCTGGCCCGCGATTACCAGATCCTCGCCCAGAACGCCTACATGGACGACAAGATCCCGCTGGCGATCGAGCTGTACAAGCTGGCCGCGCCGCTTGCGGCGGATGGTGAGGCCTACCTCAACCTCGCCAAGGTGCTGGATTACGCGGATCGCAAGGCGGAAGCGAAAGCCGCGGCCAAGCAGGCGCTCGAGAAAGGCATCAAGAAGCCGGAAGAAGCCAACCGCATCCTCGCGCGTTGAGACGCACAGCGCAGTTTTTGACCTACACCACAGGCAAGGCTTGGAACAAGCCGGGTCTACTGGTATAAACTACGGGATTCCTGCGGCCATCAGGCTGCACCGTAATCCGCCCAAGCCGTGACGGCCGGGGCCCTCCACACCAGAGCCGTGCGCATGACGGAAGATCTCGCCCACATCGAGAAGAATGACAACCGCGATGGCGTGAGCTGGCCGCGCATCGCCGGCTTCAGTTTCGCCATCGCTCTGCATGCCGCGGCCTTGCTGCTGCTGCTGGCGCCGCTGTCCCCGCCTGCCCAGGAGGTGGACAAGGACGATGTGGTGAGCGTCACCTTCATCGAGCCGCCGCCGCCACCGCCGCCGCCGCCGCCGCCGCCGCCGGAACAGCCCAAGCCGCTGACAACGCCGCCGAAGACGCTGTCGCCGCCGCGCCCGAGCCCGGTGCAGCCGCCGCCGGAAGATCCGCCGGTGGTGCTGAGCGAATCGCGTGCCGTCGACGTGGCAGCACCGCCGCCGTCGCCGCCGTCGCCGCCGGCCTCGGTACCGGACATCGGCTCCAGCGTCGACCCTTCCTCGCGAGCCATGAACCCGCCGAAATACCCGCCGGAAGAAATGCGGCGCGGCATCCAGGGCACCACCATCCTGATCGTGAGCATCGACGCCAGCGGCGGCGTGCTAGACGTCGAGGTGGAGAAGTCCAGCGGCAACCGCAACCTCGATCGCGCCGCGATCACCGCGGCCAAGCGCTGGCGCTTCAACCCGGAAGTGAAGAACGGCCAGAAGGTCGCCAGTCGCGTCCGGGTGCCAGTCGAATTCAAGATGTAACCGCTGTTCCGCACCACCCGTTCCACCGCAAAGCGTCACCTCTTTGAACAACTTCATCCACGACATCCAAGGGTAAGCGTATGTTGCAAGAAACTGCTGCCGCCGCACCTGCCGCCGCCGGAGGCAACAACGCCGCCGCTCTGCAGGCGATGGGCTTTGACCACCTCATCCAGAACTTCGACATTGTCGGCTGGATCGTGTTCCTGACCTTGAGCATCATGTCCGTGATGTCCTGGTACTGGATCATCATCAACTTCATCAAGAACATGCGCCTGCGTGGCCGTGCCGAACGCGTGGTCGCCACGTTCTGGGAAACCACCAACGCCCAGGACGCGATCCGCTACATGGAAGAACAGCCGAAGTCCGAGCCGTTCTCCAAGATCGCACTGGACGCCGCCCAGGCCGCCGCGCACCACCAGCGCCACGACGGTTCCAAGCTGGCCGAGTCGCTGAACCGCTCCGAGTTCGTCGATCGCGCCCTGCGCCAGGCCGTGACCCGCGAGTCGCTGAGCCTGGAAGCCGGCCTGACCGTGCTTGCCACCACCGGTTCGTCGGCCCCGTTCGTCGGCCTGCTCGGCACCGTGTGGGGCATCTACCACGCGCTGATCAAGATCGGCTCGTCGGGCGATGCATCGATCTCGGCGGTCGCCGGCCCGGTGGGCGAGGCGCTGATCATGACCGCGCTGGGCCTGTTCGTCGCGATTCCGGCGCTGCTGGCTTACAACGCCTTCGTGCGCTCGAACCGCATCACCAACAACCAGTTCGACACCTTCGCGCACGACCTGCATGACTTCTTCGCCACCGGCGCTCGCGTCGGCGACGCGGCCGGCAAGCGCTGATCGTTGGCCACTGGAACCTGACGGAGGCCCCTGACCATGGGAGCAAGTGTCGGTAACAAGGAAGACGGCGCGCCGATGGCCGAAATCAACGTCACGCCCCTGGTGGACGTGATGTTGGTGCTGCTGATCATCTTCATGATCACCACGCCGCTGATGAACCACAAGGTCAAGGTGCAGCTGCCGCAGGCGGTGGTCGAGAAGAAGGAAGAGAAGAAGCAGCAGATTCCACCGGTGACCATCACGGTGACCGAGGCGGGCGAGCTCTTCCTCAACGATGAGCCGGCGACCCGGCAGGCGATCGAAAGCCGCCTGTCGGTCGAGGCCCAGAAGACCCCGCAGCCGCCGGTGCAGATCCGTGGCGACAAAACCACCCCGTACCGGCTGATCAACGAAGTCGTGAAGGTCGCGCAGGCGCAGGGCATGGCCAAGGTCGGCTTCGTCACCACGCCGCCGAAGAAAGGGCAGTAAGGAGAACGCACGATGGCCTTTGCCAAAGCCAGCGCAGGTGCCATGGCGGACATCAACGTCACCCCGTTGATCGACGTGATGCTCGTGCTGCTGATCATCTTCATGGTGACCATGCCGATCCAGTCGGTGCCGGTGGACGTGGATCTGCCGCAGAAGACGGACAAGCCACCGGAAAACCCGAAGGAGCCGCCGGATCCGATTGAACTCCGGATCGACGCCTCGGGCCAGATCTACTGGAACAACTCGCCGGTCGCCGTTTCGGCGCTGGAGCGGATGATGGACGAAGAAGTCGCCCGCGATCCGACCAACCAGCCGGAGCTGCAGATCGACACCAACGAATCGGCGGAATACGGCGTGCTGGCGCAGGTGCTGGCGGCCGCAAAGAACGCCGACATGATCAAGATCGGGTTCGTCCAGAAGTAAGCATTCAGGCTCCGGCTTCCGGAGCACGTCGTGGATGACGAAACGCCGCCCTTGGGCGGCGTTTTTTTGTGCGTGGCGTGGCGTGGCCCAAGTCAGCCGCGCGACGACCCTGCGCAACCGGGATCCGCACTCCGGGCCGCGGTCGCGGCGTCCACGATCCGGCGATAGGCGCGCACGGTGGCATCCAGGCCGGCGTACAGCGCCTCGCCGATCAGCGCATGGCCGATGGAGACCTCGCGGACCTGCGGCACCGCCGCCAGGAACGGGCCAAGATTGGCCTGATTGAGGTCGTGGCCGGCATTGACTTGGAGGCCCGCCGATTGGGCCAGGCGCGCGGTGCCGGCGGCGGCCCGCAGCGCTGCGTCGGGATTGCCTGCGGCAAAAGCCTCGGCATAGGGACCGGTGTAAAGCTCCACCCGGTCCGCACCCACGACGGCCGCCTGCGCCACCGTGGGATCGCCGACATCGACGAACACGCTGACCCGGCAGCCCAGTGCCTTGAACGCGGCCACCAGCGGGTGCAGTGCGGCGCCATCGCGGGCGAAATCGAAGCCGTGGTCGGACGTCAGCTGGCCGTCGCTGTCCGGCACAAGGGTGACCTGCGCCGGACGCACGGCTTCACACAGGGCCAGCAGGCCGGGGTAGCCGGAGCGCGGCGGAGCGAATGGGTTGCCTTCGACATTGAACTCGACGCCGCGGGTGGCGCACAGCGCGCCCAGCGCATGCACGTCCGCGCTGCGGATGTGCCGTGCATCGGGGCGTGGATGCACGGTCAAGCCATGGGCGCCCGCATCGATGCAGGCCACGCCGGCAGCAAGGACGTCGGGCTCGCTGCCCCCGCGCGAGTTGCGCAGCACCGCGATCTTGTTGAGGTTGACGCTGAGCGCGGTCACGACGCGCCACCGGCGGCATCGCGCTCCTGCTTGCGCGCTTCGGCCAGTTCGCGCAGCCGCCGCAGTTCGGCCGGGTCGATCATCTGGGTGGCATCGCGATCGCTGCCGGCAACCCGCGCTTGGTACAGCCCGAACACCCAGGCGACGAACAGCACCAGCGCGGCGATCAGGCAGCCCGCCAGCACCGCCATCGAGGTGGTCAGGAAGGCAAGCGCCATCGCCGCGACGGCGAGGAGCAGGAACAGCCAGTGCATGCATGCGGCTCCGGGTGGGTACGCGCGCCAGTTTACGCCGCGCGGGCCCCCTACAGCAGCGGGGCGGTCAGCCGGGCCAGCGCCTCCGGCAGGCGCGCCGTGAGCAGCGGTCGCGGTCGATCCGGGCGCACCCGCGGGGCCGATGCGAACTCGCGTTCGACCAGTTGGGCCAGCTCGCCGGCAACTTCGCCATCATCGATCAGCAGCGACGACTCGAAGTTGAGGCGGAAGCTGCGATGGTCGAAGTTGGCGCTGCCGATGATCACCAGGCGGTCGTCCACCAGCAACGACTTGCTGTGCAGCATGCGCGGTCCGTATTCGTAGATCTTCACCCCGGCCGCAAGCAGGTCGTCGTAATAGGAGCGCACGCACCAGGTGACCAGCCGGCTGTCGCTCATCTTGGGCAGCAGCAGGCGCACGTCCAGCCCGGCCAGCGCGGCGGAGGTCAGCGCCATCATCGCCGCTTCGCCGGGAACGAAGTACGGCGTGGTCAGCCAGATCCGCCGGGTCGCCGCGTGGATGGCGCTGACGTAGGTGCGGTGGATCGCCTCCCAGGGTGAATCCGGGCCAGAAACCAGCAGCTGGGCGTGGATCGGGCCGGGTTGCGGGGTCGGCATGGCGCGCACCACGTCGCCGATGAAGTCCTTGCGCTCGGTGGCATAGGCCCAGTCCTCGACGAACACCTCCTGCAGCGAGCGCACGATGTCGCCTTCGACGCGCAGGTGCAGGTCGCGGTAGGCATCGTCGCGCAGGCGTTCGTCTTCCTCGTCGGTGATGTTGATGCCGCCAAGGAAGCCCACCCGGCCGTCGACCACCACGATCTTGCGGTGCGTGCGCAGGTTCAGCCACGGCCGCTTCCATGGCACCGACAGCCGCGCCGGATGGAACCAGGCCAGTTCGCCGCCGGCCTGAACCAGCGGGTCGAAGAAGCGCTGGCCGCACTGCATGGAACCGACCGCATCGACCAGCAGACGCACCTTGACGCCGGCGCGCGCACGCGCGACCAGCGCATCGCGCAGCGCCGTGCCGGTGCGGTCCGGGTTGTAGATGTAGTACTCCAGATGGACGTGGTCGCGCGCATGGGCGATGGCCTCCAGCAGCGCGGGATACTTGCTGCCGCCGTCGACCAGCAGGCGCACGTCGCGCGCGGTGCTGGGCGCAAGCCCGCTGGTGGCATGCGCCAGCGCACGCAGCTCCAAGCTTTCGTCGCCGGGGCCTTCGGCATCCGCCGGCAGGGCGGCGTGGTGGCGCTTGCGGCGGGCGCGGTGGCGGATGATCCGTTGAGGGCCGAGGATGTAGTAGATCGCGAAGCCGATGTAGGGCAGCGCCGCCAGGCTGATCAGCCAGCTCAGGGTCGCCACCGGCTCGCGCTTCTGCAGCACGATCCAACCGCCAAGCCAGAGCAGGTACAGTGCCCAGCCCGCGGTCAGCCAGGCGCGGATGTGGGGGATCGCCCACAACGCATCCCAGGCGTCGATCAGTGCGGCCACGGCGTTCTCCTGTGTCGCGGGGGATGCGACCGCCACAGGTTAGGCTGAGCGGATGGAGATTTCACCCGCCCCCCATCCCGACGACGACGCCCGCCGCGCGATGGCGCCACGCCGGGGACGCGGCGCGGCCTCGGCGCCCGCGGGCCGTTTCGAGAAGCGCGCGTTGCGTTACGACGACGACGGCTGGGGTTCCGTCTACGAGGCGCTGGAGGAGGCGCCCGCGTTGCGCACCCAGATCACCAGCGAGCGCGCGCGCAGCATCATCAGCCGCAACAGCTCGCCCGACGTCGGCTTCTCGCAGTCGGTCAATCCGTACCGCGGGTGTGAACACGGCTGCGTGTACTGTTTCGCCCGGCCCTCGCACGCCTACCTCGACCTGTCGCCGGGGCTGGACTTCGAAACCAGGTTGTTTGCCAAGGCGAATGCCGCGGAACTGCTGCGCGACGAGCTGGCCAGGCCCGGCTACGTGCCTGCGCCCATCGCGCTGGGCATCAACACCGATGGCTGGCAACCGCTGGAGCGGGCGCATGGCATCAGCCGCGCCTGCCTGGAGGTGCTGCTGCAGGCGCGCCATCCGCTCAGCATCGTCACCAAGGGCAGCGCGCTGCTGCGCGACCTGGACCTGCTGGCGGAACTGGCCACGCACGGACTGGTGAACGTGCACGTGTCGATCACCACCCTCGACAACGCGCTGTCGGCCAAGCTCGAACCACGCGCCGCCGCGCCGCATACGCGGCTGAAGCTGGTCGCCGCGCTGCGCGGGGCGGGCGTGCCGGCGGGTGTGCTGGTGGCGCCGGTGATTCCGGCGATCACCGACGAATACCTGGAACGCATCCTCGAGGCCGCGCGCGAGGCCGGTGCGCAGTCCGCCGGCTATGTGCTGCTGCGCTTGCCGCACGAGCTGAAGGAAATCTGGCGCGAGTGGCTGCAGCTGCACTATCCGGACCGGGCCGCGCACGTGATGAGCCTGGTCCGCCAGATGCGCGGCGGCAAGGACTACGACAGCGCGTTCGGGACACGCATGCGCGGCCAGGGCCCGTTCGCCGACCTGGTGGCGATGCGCTTCGCGAAGACGCGCAAGCGGCTGGGCTTCGGGGCGCTGCCGCCGCTGCGCACGGACCTGTTCGTTCCGCCGCGAAAGCCGTCGCGACAGGGCGAGCTGTTCTGAGCCGCGGTTGCCGCTCAGTCCCTCAGGATCTTCTCCAGCGGGCGGCCCTGCGCGAGCTCATCGACCAGCTTGTCCATCTGCCGGATCTTCCGCATCAGCGGGTGTTCGACCGTCTCCACCCGCACGCCGCAGACCGTGCCGGTGATGCGGTCCGCCGCGGCCGTGAACGCGGGCGCGTGCGCGAAGAACGTGGCCAGGTCCCGGTCGCCATCGCACTGCCGCCGCAGGCCCGCGGCGTCGTAACCGGTCAGCCAGCCCAGTACCCGGTCCAGTTCGGTCCGCGTGCGCCCCTTGGCGGCCACCTTCTTCAGGTACAGCGGGTAGAGGCTCGAGAAGCGGAGCGCGAACACCTTGTCCTGGCGTGCGGCAGCCCGCGTGGCGTTGTCGTTTGCCATGGCGGTCCGCTCAGCGCCCCGGCAGCGGGATCCGCTCCGCGTCGTCGCCGGGAATCAGCCCGAATGCGCCGCTGTCCCAGTCCTGCTTCGCCTGCTCGATGCGCTCCTTCGAACTGGACACGAAGTTCCACCACATGTGGCGCGGGCCATCCAGCGGTTCGCCGCCGAACAGCATCGCCTTGAGCGGGGTTTTAGCGCGCAGCAGGTGGCGGGTGCCGGGGTCGAGCACGACCAGATGCTTTTCCGGGAGATCCGCGCCGTCCAGTTGCGCCTGGCCTTCCAGCACGTAGAGCGCGCGCTCCGCCGCTTCCGCTTCGATCGGCAGCTCGGCCTCCGCTGACAGGTCCACGGCGACGTTGAAGGTGTCGGCGAACACCCGCACCGGCGATTCCATGCCGAAACCGCGCCCGGCGATCACCCGCAGCCGCGCGCCGGCGTGGTCCCGCCACGGCAGGGTGGCGGCTGCGTGGTGGTGGAATGACGGCACAGTCTCCTCGTGGGACTTCGGCAGCGCCACCCAGGTCTGCATGCCGTGCAGGTCGTGGCCGGCCGCGCGCGGATCGGGCGGGGTGCGTTCGGAATGGGCGATGCCGCGGCCGGCGGTCATCCAGTTGACGTCGCCGGGCAGGATGTCCTGCAGGCTGCCCAGGGTGTCGCGATGGCGCAGCGCGCCGGCCCACAGGTAGGTCACCGTGGCCAGGCCGATGTGCGGATGCGGGCGCACGTCGATACCGCGGCCGGGTTCGAACAGCGCCGGGCCCATGTGGTCGACGAACACGAACGGGCCCACGCTGCGCGCTTGCAGGGTGGGCACGGCGCGGCGTACCTGGAAACCGCCAAGGTCGTGTGTGCGCGGGGCGATCAACGTGGTCATGGCGTCCTCCTGACAACGTGCCCGTCCGGGTGGACGGGATCAACCGAAATGCGGCAGCAGCGGCCCATCCATCCACAGCCAGCGCGCCATCCACGCGCTGACCAGGGCAATCAGCACGGTCAGCGGCAGGCCCACGCGCAGGAAATCGCCGAACCGGTACTGGCCCGGGCGCAGGATCAGCAGGTTGCCGTGGTGGCCGATCGGCGTGAGGAAGGCGACCACCGCGCCCAGCGCGGTGCACACCACGAACGGCGCCGGCGGCAGGTCCAGCACCTGCGCGGTGGCGATCGAGATCGGTCCCAGCAGCGCGGTGGTGGCGGCATCGCTCATCACCTGGGTCAGCAGCGCGGCCAGCGAGAACATCACCAGCAGGATCGCCAGCGGCGGCCAGTGCGCGATGAAGTGCGACAGCCATTGCGCCAGCAGCGCGGCGGTGCCGGTCTGCTCCATCGCGATGCCCAGCGGGATCACGCCGGCGATCATCACGAAGATGCGCACGTCGATGCCGCGGTAGGCCTGCTCCACGTCGATGCAGCGGGCGGCCACCATCGCCACGGCGCCGAACAGGAAGGCCAGCGGCGGCGACAGCCATTCGGTGGCGGCGGCCAGGATGGTGGCGCCCAGGATCGCCAGCGCCAGCGGCGCGCGCAGCCGGCGCTTGGCCTCGCCCGCGAACGGCACCAGCATCAGGAAGCCGTGGTGCGCGGCCAGTTCGTTGAACCGCGCCGGCCGGCCCCACAGCACCAGCAGGTCGCCTTCGCGCAGGCGCGCATCGGACAGGCGGTCGGCCATCTGTTCGCCGCGCCGCCACAGCCCGGCGATCACGGTATGGAACTGCCGCGCGAAATCCAGCTCGCGGATGCTGCGTCCGATGAACTCCGAACCCGGCGCCACCACCGCCTGCACCAGCTGCGCCTTGCCGTCGCCGCCGGCCAGCCCGCCGAAGCGGGCCACGGCGTTGAGGTCCAAGCCTTCATCGTCGTGCAGCGACATCAGTTCGTCGGCCGCCGCCTCGACCAGCAGCAGGTCGCCGGCCAGCAGCGGGCTGTTGCTGCCGAGATCGTCGCGGCGCACGCCATCGCGCAGCCAGCCCAGCAGGCGGAAGCGTTCGCCCAGCGCCTTCTGCAGCTCGGCCAACGGGCGGGTGCACCAGTGGCCATCCTTCACCACCACCAGCTCGGTGCGGTAGCGGTCCAGGCGCAGGTAGTCGTCTTCGTTCTGTTCGCCGCTGCGCTTGGGCAGCAGCCAGCGGGTGAGCAGCATGTAGGCGGTGCCCACCAGCACCAGCGCGATGCCGATCGGGGTGATCGAGAAGATCCCGAGCCCTTCGCTGCCCGCGCGCTGCAACATGTCGTTGGCCAGCAGGAAGGCGGGCGCGCTGAACAGGGTCAGGGTGGTGCCCAGCGACGCCGCCAGCGACATCGGCATCAACAGCCGCGAGGCCGGCAACCGGCGGTTGCGCGCATGCCGAAGCAGCAGCGGCAGCATCATCGCGGTGACCATCACGTGGTGGGTGAACGAGGCCAGCAGCGCCACCAGCGGCATCACCACCGCGATGGTGCGCCATTCGTGCTCGCCCGAGGCGCGCTCCACCCAGCGGCCCAGGCGCTCGCTGATGCCGGTGGCCCCCAGCGCGCCGGAAATCACGAACACCGCGGCCACGATGATCGCCGGTTCGCTGGAGAACCCGGACAGCGCCTGCCGGCTGTCCAGCACCCCGGTCAGCACCAGCGCCAGCAGGATCAGCATGGCGGTGACGTCGACCCGCAGCCGTTCGCTGATGAACAGGTACAGCCCGCCGGCCAGGATCAGGCCGAACGCGAGCTGGGACCACAGGTGCGGATCAAGAGACATGGTTGCATTCTGCCGAAATCGCGGGAAGTTGCCGCATCACGCCGCGGAATGGCGAGCGCAGAAAGCATTCTGGGCGGGCGGCTGCCCGCCTGGCCCGGTCAGGCGACGCCGGCGTCGTGGCTGCGGTGATAGGCCTCCGCGGCTTCCACCTCCGCCTTCGAGCCGAGGAAGACCGGCACCCGCATGTGCAGGCCGGTCGGCTGCACCTCCAGCATCCGCGCCCGTCCGGTGCTGGCCGCACCGCCGGCCTGTTCGACCAGGAGACTCATCGGGTTGGCTTCGTACATCAGCCGCAGCTTGCCGCCCTTGGGCGCGCACTTGCTGTCCAGCGGATAGCTGAAGATGCCGCCGCGGGTGAGGATGCGGTGCACGTCGGCCACCATCGAGGCGATCCAGCGCATGTTGAAGTCCTTGCCGCGGGGGCCGTCCTTGCCGGCCAGCAGGTCGCCCACATAGCGCTGCATCGGCGGTTCCCAGAAGCGCTGGTTGGAGGCGTTGACCGCGAATTCCTTCGTCTCCTCGGGGATGCGCATGCCGCGGGTGGTCAGGATGAAGCTGCCGACCTCGCGGTCGAGGGTGAAGGCGTGGGTACCGTGGCCGACGGTCAACACCAGCGTGGTCTGCGGGCCGTACACGCAGTAGCCGGCTGCGACCTGCGCGGTGCCTGGCTGCAGGTAGTCTTCGTCGGCCGGCGTGGTCACGCCTTCCGGGCAGCGCAGCACCGAGAAGATGGTGCCCACCGAGACGTTGACGTCGATGTTGGAGCTGCCGTCCAGCGGATCGAACAGCAGCAGGAAATTGCCGCGCGGGTAGACGTCCGGGATCGGCATGCTGTGGTCCATCTCCTCCGAGGCAAGCCCGGCCAGGTGGCCGCCCCAGGCGTTGGCTTCCAGCAGCACGTCGTTGGCGATCACGTCCAGCTTCTTCTGCGCCTCGCCCTGGATGTTGCCGGTGCCTGCATCGCCGAGCACCCCGCCCAGCGCGCCCTTGCCCACCGCGATGGAGATGCGCTTGCAGGCGCGCGCCACCACTTCCACCAGCAGGCGCAGCTCCGCATTGACGCGGCCGGCCCGCTGTTCTTCGATCAGGAAGCGGGTGAGGGAGACGGAAGGTTGCGACACGGCCATGCCCTTGTGGGAAGACGGATGCCTATTGTCGCCCAAGTCGACGCACGGGCGGCACGCAGGCGCGCCGCACGGGTGACCCCACATCCGGCCATGCGCGTCAGGTCAGCTTCTTGAAGATCGTCACGCCCAGCAGGAACAACACCACCGCGATGATGATCGCGGCCCAGAACAGGAATTTGGCGATGCCGAACGCGCCGCCGGCGATGCCGCCGAAACCGAGCGCGCCGGCGACCAGGCCGATCACGGCGAAAATCAGGGCCCACTTGAGCATCGAGCCGCTCCTTTGCGTGAAGTGCCGCTGAGCATGGACGAAGCGCCGTCGCGCGAATGTGAACGCGGCGTCTTGCCGGTGGCCACCGACTTGCGGTGGCCGCTCCGGTCCGGATGCGGCGCAAGCCACGCGCTGCCCCGTGCCGAGATCGGGCAGAATCGGGTCGGCGCACTCCGGCGCAATGGGCGGGTTGGTCATGCGACGAGCGGTCTGGGTTGACAAACCTGCGGTGCGCAAGCACGCATGGGTGTGGCTGGCGATCGGCGTGCCGGCATTGCTGTTCGGGTTTCTGCTGCTCGCCGCGGCCGTGCAGTTCCAAGGCCGGTCCGCCACTACGGCAGGCAAGGTGGTGCGCCATCAGGCGGCAATGACCGACCGACGGGATCGCCGGGATGCCGCCGGCAACAGCCTCCGCAGCGTGGTGCCCGTGGTGCGTTACTACCTGCCCGATGGCCGTGGGATGGAGCTGCATGGCATGCGGGCACGCGATCCGAACCGGGCCCCCCGGATTGGCAGACAGGTCGCGGTGCGTTATTCCGTGCTGGCCGATGGCACCGTGAGTGCGCGGATCGACAGTCTCGCGGAGATCTGGGGCGTACCGGCGTTGTTCACGCTCTTCGGCGGCGCGTTCACCCTGTTCGGGGCGGCAGGTTTGCGGGTGTCGCGCCGACCTGCATGAGGCGGCGGCCGGCGCGCTAGCTCATGCAGGCCGTGGGGCTTGATCCTCGGCACAGCTTCTTAGCAGTCGCCGATCATCGGCTCCATCAGATCCACGCATGTCCTTGGAAGAAGCTTGGCACCTCGATGTACGTCGTCGCGCTCAGATGATGCGCAGCGTGATCGCCTTCAGCACGGCGCGTGTACGGTCGCGGGTGCCGAGCTTGTCAAGGATGGCGGACACATAGTTTTTCACAGTGCCTTCCGCCAGAAACAGGCTGCGCGCTATCTCACGATTGGAGTAGCCGCCTGCGATCAAGCGCAGGATCTCAACCTCCCGCTTGCCGAATGTGTCGCGCGGGGGTGACTCGTCGGCGTGGAAGCGGTAGCGTGCGCGCACAGGGGCGGTGCTTACCGGTTGCAGCAGGGTGTCGCCGCCGGCGACGCGCACAATCGCCTCGAGCAGGTCCTCCGGTGCGGCATCCTTGAGCAGGAAACCCTGCGCGCCAGCTTCGGTCGCGCGCAGCAGCAGGTCGGCGTCATCGAAAGTCGTGAGCAGCAGCACCGGGGTGTTGTCGTGGCGGTCACGCAGCGCCTGCACGGCGGCGATGCCGTCCATGCCCGGCATGCGGATGTCGCTCAGCACCACGTCCACTGATTGCATCGACAACTGGTCGAGCAGCGTTTTCCCGTCCTCGGATTCGAATGCGATCGTGATTCCGCTGCGTTCCAACAGTGCGCGCAGCCCCGCGCGCACCAGCGCCTGATCATCCACCAATGCGACTTGCAGGCTCATGCGCGAATCTCGGGGTATGGAAGACTCGCCTTGATGCGCACGCCGCCTGCGCTGCGCGCGATATCCACGGTTCCGTCTAACGCCCCGATCCGCTCCCGCATGCCGGTCAGGCCATGACCTTCGCGCAGTGGCGCGCTGATGCGCGGGGCCCGGGCATCGTCGTGGATCTGGAGTTGCAACGCGTCCTCCTTGTGCTGGAGCCGTACGTGCAGGGTACTGGCGTTGCCATGGCGTGCGGCGTTGGTCAGCGCCTCCTGCACGATGCGCAGCAGCGTCTCCGCGATCGCCGCGTGCTCGATGCGGACGTCGGCAGCGATATCTAGATGCAGACGCGGTCGCGGCAACGGTGCAGCCAACGCCTGCAGCGCAGTCGCCACATCAAGCCCGCGGGCATCGCGCAGCGCGTGAACCACTCCGCGGATATCTCCCATCAGCCGGGACGCCGCCGCCTGCGCGGTGCGCAGTTCGCCGCGGGAAGCCAGCGCCGGGTCGGCCGCCAATGCGTGCAGATTGAGCGTGAGCGCGGTGAGATTATGGCCGGCTACGTCGTGCAGCTCGCGGGCCATGCGGAGGCGTTCTGCATCGCGGGTGGCGTCGGTCAGCAGCGCGCGGGTGGCGAGCAGGTCTGCATTCACCAGCGCCAGCGCATCGCGCGAGCGTTCCGCGCTGCGGGCGTAGTGCACAGTCAACACCGCGAACAACTGGAAGCAGGCGAACAGCACCACCGACATCAGCGGACTTCGATACCCTGCGTCCTGCAGGATCCACCACGCAGCGAGATTATTGGCCAGCAGCCCCGCAACCACTGTCCGCAGTGGCCAGCTGCTAGCGATCATCGCCGCCCAGATCACGCTCAGGATCGGCAAGCTGCCGGCGCGCGGGAACTGCAGCAGGAGAAACAGTCCGATCGCGCCCATCGCCAGCAGCGCGGCGTGATGCACATGGCGCGGTGCTGAAGGCAGCAGGTCCGCAAGCAGCATGAGGACCCCGAATGCCAGCAACAGCCCGTATACGAGAGGCCAGTGCACCGGTGGTAAGGCGGAAAGTGTCGCGCCGATGGCTGCGACGGTGCTGATGGCAGCGATGTTCAGCGGCAGCAGCAGTGATTTCAGGCGCATGTTGGCATGCTGGGCGAGGCGAAGCCTGCCGACAAGTGTTTCCAGCCAGAAAGTGACTTCCGGCAGGTCGCAAAGGTGACTGGCGGGACTGGGGGGGCGATCGCCGGTCCTGCAATCTGTCTGCATGTTGCAACGAGGACTTCGCCATGCCGGGCTATCGCTTGTTCGTCGTACTGCACGTGGTCAGCGGCGTGGTCGCTCTGCTGACTTTCTGGGTCGCTGCCTGGCTGAAGAAGGGGTCTCCGCGACACCGGTTGGTCGGGCGTGCATTCCTGATCGCGATGGGCGGCATCCTCGCCAGCGGCATGCCGATGTCCGCGCATTTCCTGTTTACCGGAAGATCGGTTGCCGCAGTCTTTCTCGGCTACCTGCTGGTAATCACCGCGCAGGCGATGTGGATGGCCTGGCGCGCGGTGACCGACAAGCGCGACTGGCGGGCCATGGTTGCGCGGCCCGCGTGGCGGGCATGGTCGTGGGCGGCGATGGGCGCCGGACTCGGCGTACTGGCGCTGGGGGTGGCCCGGGCTGAGCCGCTGTTCATGGGCTTTTCGACCATCGGCCTGCTGCTGGGGGTACAGATGCGGCAGTTCGCCCGGCGCGGCCCGAAGCACGCTAACTGGCATGTGATCCAGCACTACCAGGCCATGCTTGGCTGCGGCATCGCCACCCATGTGGCCTTCCTGGGCATCGCGATGCGGCCGGTGTGGGCCTGGTTGCGCACCAACGCGGCGCTGCCGGAGCAAGTGGCCCAGCTGTTTCCGTGGTTTGCGCCAGTGGCGGTGGCGGTGCTGGCTGGCCTCTGGCTGGACCGCAAGTACGCACGCCCGCGCATGCGCAGAGATGCGCCCCTGTCCACCCCCGCCTTCAGGAGCCTGCCATGACCCGCCCCCGTTTCAGCATCGCCATCGCCGCCGTCCTGGCCTGTTTTGCATCCCCGGCTGCCACTGCCGCCGAGCTGGTGGTCGAGATCAAGGAAATCTACCCGCAGAACACAGGACGCCTCACCGTGTACCTGTTCGATTCCGAAGCGGCCTGGCAAGGCAAGCGCAATGCACTGGCCGCGCGCCGTGTGCATCCGGGCGGCAGCAGCCAGCAACAGGTGCGCTTCGATGGCTTGCGTGCGGGGCGTTACGGCGTGGTGGTGCTGCATGACCGCGACGGCAATGGCAAGTTCGACGTCGGACCGTTGGGGATCCCGCGCGACGGCTACGGCTTCTCCAACAACCCCTTCGTGTTCAAGCGGCCGGGTTTCGACAAGGTGGCGTTCGAGCTTTCTGCAGCCGACAAGCGCATCACCGTGCAGATGAAGTGATGCCTATGCGCCCACTGCGCGCTCAGACGTCGCCGTCGCACGTCCAGCCCTCACCTGTGCCGCGGTGCAGCAATGCGTCCGTGCCCAGCACGCTGCCGGCGGGAATGCTGTCCTGTCCGGCCAGTCGCGCATACAGCGGGGCGAAGTCCGGGCGGGTGGCGTCCATCAGCTGCTCGAAGCTGTCGATGACGAAATAGGTCTTCTGGTAGCTGTCGATCCTGTAGCGGGTGCGCATCACCCGCTCCAGGTCGAAGCCGATCCGGTTCGGCGACGCCGACTCCAGGCAGTGGATCGATTCGCCCTTCGAGCTGACGATCCCGGCGCCGTAGATGCGCAGCCCGTCCGGTTGCCGGATCAGGCCGAATTCCACCGTGTACCAGTACAGCCGCGCCAGCTGCATCAGCGCCTCGGGGCCGAAGCCGTGCGCCTTCACCCCGCCCTCGCCGTAAGCCTGCAGGTAGTCGGCGAACATCGGCTCCATCAGCAGCGGCACGTGGCCGAACAGGTCGTGGAACAGGTCGGGTTCTTCGATGTAGTCGATCTGGTCGGCGCGGCGGATCCACCAGCTGACCGGGAAGCGGCGGTTGGCCAGGTGGGTGAAGAAGTCCAGTTCCGGCAGCAGCCCTTCCACCGCCACGATCCGCCAGCCGGTGGCGGCACCGAGGATGGCGTTGAGGTCGGCGAACTTCGGGATCCGGTCGGCCGGCATCCGCATCCGCGCCTGCGCTTGCAGGAACGCATCGCAGGCGCGGCCCGGCAGCAGTGCCTGCTGGCGCGCATACAGCTGGCGCCAGACGTCGTGGTCTTCGTCGCTGTAGCTGTCCCACGGCTGTTCCACCGTGCCGGTGGCATAGACCGGCACCGAGCCGCGGTCGGTCTGGATGCTTTCGAGGCGGCGCGGCTGGGGCTGGGCGGACATGGCGGCAAGGGCAGTGGCGAGTGCCTCAGGGTAGGCGCAACTGCACGCAAGATGTCTGCAAAATTGCAGGTACTCGGCGTTTTAGCGCAAGATTCAAGCGCTAGATGGCAGGCGGAAGGAACAAATGAGCGCAATCACCCTGGATCGGATCGACCTGACCCTGCTGGCGGAGTTGCAGCGCGCCGCGCGCCAGACCAATGCCGAGCTGGCCGAACGCGTGCACCTGTCCGCCTCGGCCTGCCTGCGGCGGGTGCAGCGGCTTGAGCGTGAGGGGGTGATCGTCGGCTACCGCGCCGAGGTCGATCCCGAGCGGCTGGGGTTGGGCCTGCAGGCGTTCGTGCGGGTGCAGTTGAAGAGCCACGACGCCGAGCGCATCGACAGCTTCGCCCGCCAGGTCAACGCCTGGCCGGAAGTGGTGGCCTGCCATGCCTTGACCGGCGACATGGACTACCTGCTGCACGTGGTGGTGCGCAACCTGGAGCATTTCTCGCGCTTCCTGCTGGACAAGCTGCTGGCGCAGGCGGAGGTGGACGACGTCAACTCCAGCTTCGTGCTGCGCACGGTCAAGCGCGCGCAGGCGCTGCCGCTGGAGGCGGACGCCGGCTGAGTTGGCGCGGCGCTACAGCTGCGCCTGCAGCGCCAGCAGGCCGCGGTCGCGGCCAATGGCTGCCGCCGCCACCAGCACATCGTCGCGGTAGTAGCGCGCCAGGCAGTCATTGGCGGCAGGGTCGCCATCCATCTCCACCCGGTTCCAACCGCTGCCGTGGCCGAGGTAGCGCAGGTCGGTGCCGTAGTGGTGGGTCCAGAAGAACGGGGGGTCATCGAACGCGCGATCGAAGCCCAGCATGTTGTCGGCCACGCACTGGCCCTGCCGCTGCGCGTGCACCCAGTGCTCCACCCGCGCCATCCCGCCGGCGTGCGGATAGCGGGCCACGTCGCCCGCGGCATACACCCCGGCGGCCGCGGTGCGCAGGCGGTCGTCGACCACGATGCCGTTTTCGATCCGCAGCCCGGCGGCATCGGCCAGCTGGATCCGCGGGCGCACGCCGATGCCCACCAGCAGCGCGTCCACGGCCAGGGTGTCGCCGTTGGCCAACCGCAGGTTGTGGCCGTCGAAATGCTCGGCCTGGGTCTGCAGGTGGAACCGCACGCCGTGGCTGCGGTGCAAATCGAGCAGATGCTGCGCCAGCTGCGCGCCGAGGATGCGTTCCAGCGGCAGCGCTTCCGGCGTCACCACGTGCACCGCCAGCCCGCGGGCGCGCAGCGCGGAGGCGGCTTCCATGCCGATGAAGCCGGAGCCGATCACGGCGATGGTGCCGGCATCGGCGATGCCGCGGATCAGCGCGTCGGCATCGGCCAGGCTGCGCAGGGTGAACACGTTGGCCGCGTCGAAGCGCGGCAGCGGGATGCGCGCGGCCTCGGCGCCGGTGGCCAGCAGCAGTGCGTCGTAGCCGAAGCGCTGGCCGGCGCGGGTGGTCACCCGGCGCTCCCGAAGGTCGAGCGCCGTCACCGCGCAATCCAGATGCAGGTCGATGCCGTGTTCGCGGTAGTAGGCGGGCGGCTGCAGCGGAATCCACTCGGCCGGCGCGCTGCCCGCCAGAAAGTCCTTGGACAGGTTGGGCCGGTCCACCGGCGGCGCGCTGTCTGCGCTGAGCAGGGTGATGCGGCCGGCGAAGCCGCGCTCGCGCAGGCGTTGGGCGCAGGCGAAACCGGCCGCGCCGCCGCCGACGATGAGGACGTCCTGCAGCGACGTCGCCAAGGGCTCGGCTGCGGCGTCGGCCGCGACCTGCTTGCCGCGCACGAACACGCGCTCGCCCTCCACGTCCACCTTCCAGCAGTCCAGCGGTGCGAACGCCGGCGCCTTCATCGCCTTGCCGCTGCGCAGGCTGAAGCAGGCGTGGTGCCACGGGCAGCGGATTTCATCGCCCACCCGCAGGCCTTCCGCCAGCGGCCCGCCGTAATGGGTGCAGCTGGCGGAGACCGCGTGCGGTTTGCCGTCCACCAGCGCCAGCAGCACCGGCGTTTCGCCGACGTGGCCGAGCAACACGCCGGTTGCCGGGATGGATGCCAGCGCCACGCCGGCGGTGAAATCCGGGCCGGAAAGAACTGCCGCCTGTGCCATGTCGCGCTCCGCTGGTGTGTGGATCCCTGCAACTGCAGATGCGGAATGGGCGCATAGGTTCCCGGGAACCTTTTTTGGGCCGCTGCATCTGCCGAGGCAAGACCCCCGAAAGGCCCTGCCATGCTGAACCCGCTTGCCGCCGCGCCGCCGCTTGCCGATGTCCAGGACACCGTAGCCGAAATGCCTCGCCCCAGTCGCGCCGAAGCCGAAGCGGCGGTGCGCACGCTGATCCTCTGGGCCGGCGACGACCCGCTGCGCGCCGGCCTGCACGACACCCCGGCGCGGGTGGCGCGCGCCTACGAGGAATGGTGCGGCGGTTATGCCCAGGATCCGGCGCGGATCCTCGGCCGCCGCTTCGAGCGTTCCGGCTACGACGACATCGTGTTGCTGCGCGACATCCCGCTGCACAGCACCTGCGAACACCATATGGCGCCGATCACCGGCGTCGCCCACGTGGCCTACCTGCCGGGCGAACACGTGGTGGGCTTGTCCAAGCTGGCGCGGCTGGTGGATGCCTATGCGCGCCGGCTGCAGATCCAGGAGCGGCTGACGGTGGAGATCGCCGACGCCCTGCAGCGCGAACTGCAGCCGCGCGGCGTGGCGGTGGCGATCCGCGCCAGCCACGCCTGCATGACCACCCGCGGCGTGCGCGTGCACGGCAGCGCGATGCTGACCCGGCGCCTGCTGGGCGCGTTCGAACGCGAGCCGTGGCGCGGCGATATCCTCGCTGCGCTGTCGGCGTGATGGAGGAACAGCCATGAACACGATTGCCGCAGGCACCGCGCGCGATTACGCCGCACTGGACGATGCCGCGCTGGTGGCCTGCGTGCGCGACGGCGAGCGCGACGCGTTCCGGCAGATCATGCAGCGCTGCAACCAGCGCATGTTCCGGGTGGTGCGCGGGGTCATCCGCAACGAGGCCGAAGCCGAGGACGTGGTGCAGGAAGCCTACGTGCACGGCTACGAAAAGCTGGGCAGCTTCCGCGGCGAGGCATCGCTGGCGACCTGGCTGACCCGCATCGCCCTCAATGAAGCCTATGGTCGCCTGCGCCGGAGGCGCGACAGCGTGGACATCGACGATATCGACACGAGCGCGCCGGCGGCGCAGCTGATTGCGTTCCCCGGCCGCGTGCTGGGCGACGACCCCGCCGAGGAAGCGGCGCGCGCGCAGCTGCGCCGGCTGCTGGAACAGGCGGTGGACGAACTGCCGGAAGCGTTCCGGCTGGTGTACGTGCTGCGCGACGTGGAGGGCTGCTCGGTGGAGGAAACCGCCAGCGCGCTGGAGATCCGCCCGGAAACCGTGAAGACCCGCCTGCACCGCGCCCGCCGTCAATTGCGCGAGGCCCTCACCAGCCGCGTCTCGGCGGCGCAGGTGGAGGCGTTCCAGTTCATGGGCGCGCGCTGCGCGCGCATGACCGAGTTGGTGATGGCGCGGATCGCGGCACTGCCCGGCGCGCAGGCTTGATGTTGTCGATGTCCAATCAACAAGGGGGTGTGGAATGTTGCTGTATGCCTTGTTCGTGTTCCTGGTGGGCGCCTGTGGCGGCCTGGTGCTGGCCTCGTACGTGCTGCGCGGGAAGCTGGCGCCGTGGGCCGTGTCGCTGCTGCACGCCCTGCTGGGTGCCAGCGGCCTGATCCTGCTGATTGCGGCCATCCTGACCGGCGATGCGGTCGGCGTTCTGCCGGTGGCGGCGCTGTGCGTGTTCGTGGTCGCCGCCCTGTTCGGCTTCCATTTGGCGTCGATCCACTACGGCAAGCAGGTGGCCCTCAAGCGGGTGGTGCTGACCCATGCCGGTGTCGCGGTGACCGGTGCGGTGCTGCTGATCGCGGCGGTGGTGATGCAATGAGCCACCCTGTTCATCCCGCCGTGGTGCATTTCCCGGTGGCCTGCTGGTCGCTGGCGACGCTGGCGGATGGCATCGGCCTGTTCTGGTCCATCCCGTGGCTGTGGCAGCTGGCGTTCGCGCTGACCGTGCTGGGCTGCGTGTTCGGACTGGTGGCGGCGGCGGCAGGGTTCCTGGAGCTGCTCAAGCTGCCGGCCGGGCACCCGGCCGGCAGCACCGCCAATGCGCATATGGGGCTGGCGCTGACCACCTGGTGCCTGTACGCAGGCAGCGTGTTCCTGCGCCTGCATGACCAGCGGCCGGTGCCGCCCGATGCGTGGGCGCTGGTACTGGGCGGCGTTGGCCTGCTGTCGCTGCTGGCCACCGGCTGGCTGGGCGGCAAGCTGGTGTACGGCTACGGGGTGGGCGTCACCGCGCGCGAGGCGTAGCGCCCGGCGCGCTCATTTGCAGTCCGCATCGCGGCGAAGCCTGTCCAGCAGGCCGGTCTGCTGCGCGCAGCGCGCCTGGCGCTCGGCTTCGCGTTGCTGCGCCGCCTTCGTTTCCGCGACCTGGCGTGCCTGCGCCAGACGCTGCGCCTGCAAAGCGGCGATCTTCCTGCGGATCTGCGGCAGCGCGGCCTGCGCGGCGCGTTCGCCCTCGAGGATGGCGCGGTTCTTCAGGGCGAAGTCGGTGGCGCCGATGTCGTTGACGCTGGGGCGGATCACCACGTCGGCGCGCGCCAGTTCGGCCGCGCCCAGCTTCTGGCCCATGATCGCGATGCTGCGGTTGACGTTGCCGAGCATGCTGGACGGATCGGCCGCGCCGCTGGCCTTGCTGCTGATGTCCACCGCCACCACGAAGTCGGCGCCCAGCTCGCGCGCGGCGTCCACCGGCACCGGGCTGACCACGCCGCCATCGACATAGTGATGCTTGCCGATGCTGACCGCCTCGAACACGCCGGGGATCGAGCTGGACGCGCGCACCGCCTGGCCGACGTTGCCGCGCACGAACACCATGCGCTGGCCGTCCTCCAGCCGGGTGGCCACCACCGCCAGCGGCTTCTTCAGCTTCTCGAAGGTGCGGTCGCCCAGCTGCGCGTTGACGTAGTCCTGCAGCTTCTGGCCCTTCACCACGCCGCCCGAGAACAGGCTGACGTCACGGATGCTGGCCTCGTCCAGCGCCACCGCCTTCTGCTGCAGCGCATACGCATCCATGCCGCTGGCGTACAGCGCGCCGACCACGCTGCCGGCGCTGGTGCCGGACACCACCACCGGCTTGATGCCGTTGGCTTCCAGCATCTTGATCACGCCGATGTGGGCAAAGCCCTTGGCCGCGCCGCCGCCCAGCGCCAGCCCCACCTTGATCGGCGCGACGGTAACGGGTGCGCCGGACGGCGCGATGGCGGGCGCGGGCGGCGCGCTGGCGCAGGCGGCAAGAAGCGTGCAGGCAAGGGCGGCGGCAAGGACGCGCATCGGATGCTGGAATAACCGGGGAGCACCCAGCTTAATTGCCAATGCCGCAACGCGAGCCAAACCGCTCCGATCCCGCATCCGCCCGGCGACCGCCACGCGGCCTTCATGCCGGTGCGGGATCCCGCATCCGCCTTGGCGCGGAGGAACGCCATAATCCCGACGCAGACCCGCGACTTCGGACATCACGATGCCCCACCACCCCATCGCCGCGCCGCCCTCCCGGATCGAACGCTGGTTGCTGGCGGGGGGCGTGCTGGCAGCGCTGGCCGTCTCGTTCGTCATCGCCGCCGATCGGCTGACCTGGTTCCTGGAGGTGATCTGGGCCATGGTCGGGCTGGCGCTGGTGGCGTGGCGCTGGCCGCGCTTCCCGCTGACCCGGTTGTTGTGCTGGCTGCTGGCGCTGCACGCGCTGGTGCTGATCCACGGCGGCGCCTATACCTATTCGCTGACGCCCGGCGGGTTCTGGCTGCAGGAGCTGCTGGGCACCGCGCGCAATCCCTGGGACCGGCTGGGCCACTGGATGCAGGGCTTCGTGCCGGCCATCCTCGCCCGCGAGCTGCTGCTGCGGCTGACCCCGCTGCGCCGCGGCGGCTGGCTGGTCTACCTGGTGCTGGCCGCCTGCCTGAGCTTCTCGGCGTTCTTCGAGCTGATCGAATGGTGGGCCGCGCTGATCTACGGCGCCGACGCCGATGCTTTCCTCGCCACCCAGGGCGACCAGTGGGACACCCAGTGGGACATGTTCCTGTGCCTGTGCGGCGCGGCAGTGTCGCTGTTGCTGCTGTCGCGCTGGCACGACCGGCAGCTGGGGGCGGCGGTGTTGGCCGGCAAGTAACGCCGGTGTTTCATCCACGCGGTCACTCGCGACGCCGGAACGGCAGCACCTTGCCCTGCTCTTCCACCGGCGGCTCGCGCCGCCACAGCACCGGCACGTCGTCGGGGGCGCGGGTCTCGTAGGTGGCGAAGCCGTCTTCGGCTTTGCGGCGCGCCTGTTCGGCCTCGAATTCCTCCTCCAGCTCCCAGCTGTACTTCTGCCGCGCCGGCTGCGGGTCGCTGCGGCGGAACAGGAAGGCGGCCATGATGCCGGCCAGCGCGCCGCCCAGGTGCGATTCCCAGGACACGCCGGCTTCGCGCGGCAGCACGCTCATCAGCATGCCGCCGTAGAACAGGAACGCGATCATGCCGGCGGCGATCGCCGCGCGGTCGCGCCGCAGCAGGCCCAGCACGAACACCAAAAAGCCCAGCCCGTGGGTGATCCCGCTGGCACCGAGATGGTGCGAGCCGGGCTGGCCCAGCAGCCACGCGCCCAGCCCTGCGCCCAGCCACAGCAGCGGCAGCGCGCGCAGGCTGGCCTTCGGATAGACGGTGCCGGCCAGCGTGCCGAGCAGCAGCAGCGCGGTGGTATTGGCCAGCACGTGCGCCACCGAGCCGTGCAGCAGCGGCGCGGTGAGCACGCCGGCAAGGCCGGCGAACGATTGCGGCACCACCGCCAGGAAGCGCCAGTCGAAGCCCTGCTGCGCGGCGAAGCACAGCCACAGCAGCAGCACGCCGGCGAGGCTGGCATTCAACGCGCGGCGCACGCGGCGGCGGTCGCTCTGGTGTGGATGGTCGGAGGCGGCGGACATCCCACCGAGGTGGGGCGGCGGCGGCCGATTGCAACCCGGGCGCGGCCGATGTTGCCGGCGCGCGCCCGCCTTGCCGTCAGGCATGCGGCTTCGCCGGCCGCAGCAGGCTCAGCGCGATGGTGCTGCCGATGATCGCGGCCACCACGCCCAGCGACAGCAGCACCGGCAGCTTGTACAGGTCCACCATCAGCATCTTCGCGCCGATGAACACCAGCACCAGGGCCAGCCCGTAGGGCAGCAGGTGGAAGCGGTCGGCCATGCCCTGCAGCAGGAAGAACATCGCGCGCAGGCCCAGCACCGCGAACACGTTGCTGGTCAGCACGATGAACGGGTCGGCGGTGATGGCGAAGATGGCCGGGATCGAGTCCACCGCGAAGATCACGTCGGTGATGCCGATCATCGCGATCACGATGAACAGCGGGGTGAATTTGCGGCGGCTGCCCTGGCCGATCCACAGCGCGCTGCCCACGTAGCGCCGCACGAACGGCACGTGGGCGGTCATCCAGCGCAGCACCGGGTTGCGCTCGAGGTCCGGCTCCTCGCCGGCCGCGCGCCACATCTTGGCGCCGGTGAACAGCAGGAAGGCGCCGAACACGTAGAGGATCCAGTGGAACCTGGCCAGCAGCAGGGCGCCGGCGAAGATCAGGATCGCGCGCAGCACGATGGCGCCGACGATGCCGATCACCAGCGCGCGCTGGCGCTGCATCTCCGGCACCGCGAAATAGCTGAAGATCATCAGGAACACGAAGATGTTGTCGACCGCCAGCGCCTTCTCGACCAGGTAGCCGGTCAGGAACTCCATGCCGATGCGCCCGCCCTCTTCGGCGCCGAAGCGTTGCCCTGCTTCCCACCACAGCCAGGCGTTGAAGGCCAGGGCCAGCGCCACCCAGCCGGTGCTCCACCAGGCGGCTTCCTTGAACGTGACCTTGTGCGGGCCGCCGTGCCGCATCAGCACCAGGTCGACCGCCAGCGCGGCGACCACCACCAGGCCGAAGACCAGCCAGAGAAAAGGGGTTCCAATCGTTTCCATGAGAGCTCCGCGCCTTGCGACCGACGGAGGCGTCCATGCAGGGACGCATGGAAAGGGAGCGCGCTTCGCCGTTCGGCGAAGGTCTCACTCACTGGCCGGTGGCCAGCTGCGGCGCCGGGGCTGCTGTCGGAAGACAACCTGCCCGTAATGACGACGACCGCACGCGGAGTTACTCCCCTTCTTCGGCGACAATAGCAGATCCCCGTAAAACCGCGTGAATGCCGCCATGGCCGAACCCCTGCCCGTCGTCCGCCTGAAGAACGCCTGGAACTCGACCCACCCGTGGATCTTCCAGCGACTGGTGGAGAAGCCCGCGCAGCGGCCCAAGCCGGGCAGCATCGTGGACGTGGAGGCGGTGGACGGTACCTGGATCGGCCGCGGCTTCTACAACGGCCATTCGCGGATCGCCCTGCGCATGCTGGAGCGCGACCCCGACGTGGCGGTGGACGCGGCCTGGTTCGTCCACAAGATCGGCGAGGCGATCCGCCTGCGCCGCGAGATCCTGCGCCTGGACGAGGTGTCGAACGCCTGGCGCGTGGTCCACAGCGAGGGCGACGGCATCAGCGGGCTGGTGGTGGACCGCTACGACGACCTGATCGTGGTCGAGTTCTTCAGCGCCGGCGCGTGGCGCCACCGCAGCATCATCTTCGATGCCCTGCGCGAGCACTTCCCCGGCTGCCGCTTCCACAGCTTCGCCGACGAGCACGTGCAGAAGCAGGAAAGCTTCGACTACAAGGACACCCAGGGCACCGAGCCGGCCATCGTCACCGAGCATGGCATCCGCTTCCGCGCCGACCCGGCCGGCGCGCACAAGACCGGCTTCTTCGCCGACCAGCGCGAGAACCGTGAGTGGCTGAGCCGGCAGGTCGAAGGCAAACGCGTGCTGGACCTGTGCTGCAACACCGGCGGTTTCGGCGTGTACGCGGCGGCGCGCGGCGCGGCCGAGGTGGTGGGGATCGACATCGACCCGGCGGTGATCGAACTGGCCAAGCAGAACGCGCAGCTCAACAGCGCGCTGATCGGCAGCCGCAAGCCGCGCTTCGTGCAGGCCGACATCTTCCCGTGGCTGCGCGACGCCGCGCTCAACGGCGAACGCTTCGATGCGGTGATCCTGGACCCGGCCAAGATGACCCGCGACCGCGAGCAGGTCATCAATGCACTGAAGAAGTACCTGGACATGAACAAGCTGGCGCTGGGCGTGGTCAAGCCGGGCGGGCTGTTCGCCACCTTCAGCTGCACCGGCCTGGTCAGCGAGGAGCAGTTCCTCGACATGCTGCGCCGCGCCGCGTTCTATGCCGGCCGCACCGTGCAGGTGCTCAAGGTCGCCGGCGCCGGCCCGGACCACCCGTGGCTGGCGCAGGTGCCGGAATCGCGCTACCTGAAGGCGGTGTTCTGCCGCGTGCTGGACTGAAGGGCCGCCGGCCATGCGCCTGCTGATCGTCGAGGACTCGCAGACGCTGGCAGAGAGCCTGCGCGCCACGTTGGAACAGGACGGCCATGCCTGCGACCACGCCGCCGACGGCGAGCAGGCCATCGCCTTCCTTGCCGGCCACGACTACGACCTGCTGGTGCTGGACTGGATGCTGCCGCGGCGTGACGGCCTGCAGGTGCTGAAGGCGCTGCGCGGGTCCGGTTCGCGCGCGCGGGTGCTGATGCTGTCGGCGCGCGACACCGTCGCCGACCGCGTGGCGGCGCTGGATGCCGGCGCCGACGACTATCTGGTGAAACCCTTCGCATTGGACGAACTGCAGGCGCGGGTGCGGGCGCTGGCGCGGCGCGCACGCGACGGCGGCGATACCGTGCTGGAACTCGACGGCTTGCAGGTCGACACCGGCGCCCGCCGCGCGCGCTGGCGGGGCAGCGACCTGCAGCTGTCGCCGAAGGAATACGCGCTGCTGGAACTGCTGCTGCGCCAGCGCGGCAAGGTGCTGTCGCGGCCGGCGATCTTCGACCGCCTGTACGACAGCGCCAGCGAATCCTCCGACAAGGTGGTGGAAGTGATCCTGAGCACCTTGCGCGGCAAGCTGGCCAAGGCCGGCGCGCCCGATCCCATCCGCACCCGCCGCGGCTTCGGCTATGTCATCGAATAGGCCGCGCGCGTGGTCGCTGCGCACCCGCCTGCTGTGGCAGCTGGTGCTGGCGATCGGCCTGCTGCTGGGCGGGTTGTTCCTGGTGCTGGACGTGCTGGTGGACCGGGCGATGTTCCGCCAGCTGGACCAGTTCCTGGACGCGCGCGCGTCTGCGCTGGCGCAGCAGCTGCAGGTGGACGACGACCCGCGCGCCCACATCCTGCCGGCCTGGGACATCGCCGGGCATACCGACTTCTTCGCCATCTACGACGCCGGCGGCCACCTGCGCGCGGCCTCGATGAACAGCGGCGACGGCGCGTTGCGCCTGCCGGCCAGCGCGCGCGGCGACCTCTTGCTGCCGGACGGCCATGCCGGGCGTTACCGGGTGCTGTCACTGGCCGGCGGTCATTTCGCCGGCGGCCGGCTGGTGATGGCCACTGAACGGGAGAGTTGGGACAGCACCGAGCGGCGCATGCACGGCGTGTTGCTGGCCGGCACCTTGGCGGCGATTGCTGCGGCGGTGCTGCTGTGCCTGCTGCTGGTGCGCCAGGCCTTCGTGCACATGGCGCGCGAAGCGCGGCGGCTGCCGCACGACGGTCCGCCGGAACCGGGGCTGCTGGCCAGCACGCCGCGTGAACTGCATCCATTCGTTGAGGCCGCCCACGAAGCGCTGCGCCGGTCATGGCGCATGGCCGAACGCGAGCGTCGGCTGTCGCGCAGCGTGGCCCACGAGCTGCGCACCCCGGTGGCCGAGATCGCCGCGGTCACCGAGCTGGCGCAGCGTCGGCACGATGTCGAGGGCCTGCGGCAGGCGCTGGACAGCGTTCGCGATGTCAATGCGCGCATGCAGCGCGGGATCGAAGCGTTGCTGGCGCTGGCCCGTTTCGAATCCGGGCAGGAGGCGCCGCAGGTCGATCCGCTGGACTTGGCGGCGCTGCTGCGCCAGCTGGCGGGCAGCGGCGGCGAGGAGTGGGAGGCCGGGCGCCTGCGCCTGCTGCTTCCGGTCGAGGCCTGGGTGGTCTGCGACGCCGGCATGCTGGAGCGCATCGCCACCAACCTGCTGCTCAACGCGATGGAATACGGCGATGCCGATGCGCCGGTGGAGGCCGCGCTGGAGCAGGCAACCGACGGATGGTGGCTGCAGGTGCGCAACCGCGCCACCGGTCTGGCCGATGCCGACCTTGCCCGCTTCGGCGAACGCCACTGGCGTGGCGACCGCGAGGCGGACGCCCGCCATGCCGGGCTGGGCCTGGCGCTGGTCCGGGCGATGGCGGCGGCACTGGGATTGCAACTGCGGTTCACCCTGCAGGAGGGCCAGCTGCAGGCGGCACTGGGGCCGATCCCGGCGCTGTAGCGGGTGGGCAGGGCCGGACAGGCCGCCGGATCCGGTAAAGCAGATCGGGTGCTTGCGTGCCGGGTTTTCCCGGCCCGGCTTCCCGCCGCGCCGGGAAAACCCTGCCCGTCGTGCCGATCGTCGCGACGCTCCGGTGCCGTCCGTGCCTCCGGGCGACAGCAACTCCAGGGCCGCCGGGTCTTAAGCCTGGCGAAAGCTTGCGTATTCAGACTGAGCCCAACCGCCGGACTCCGTCATCGCCATGCGCCGTCTTCCCGCCGTTTTCGTCCTGACTTCCACGCTGCTGGCGCTCACCGCCTGCGGCTCCTCCAACGACGCCGCGCCAACGGAAGCCGCCCCGCAGGCCGACGCCCAGGGCCGGATCCGCCTGAGCGCCGCGCAGACCGCCAACCTCGGCATCCAGCGCACCCCGGCGGTGGCTGCCGACAGCGTGCCGGTCACCGGCCTGCCGGCCGAGGTCACGGTGCCGCTGGCCTCCAGTGCGCAGGTGACCATGCCGTACGCCGGGGTGGTGACGCGGGTGCTGGTGGACGAAGGCGAGACCGTGCGCCGCGGCCAGCCGATGCTGCGGGTGCAGAGTCGCGAGCTGGTGGCGGTGCAGGCCGACTACGCCAGGGCCCGCGCCGAATCCGGGCTGGCGGCGCAGCAGGCCCAGCGCGACGCGCTGCTGCAACGCGAAGGGCTGATACCGGCCGCGCGCGCGCAGGAAAGCCGCGCGCGGGCACAGGTGGCCAACGCCAGCCTGCGGCAGGCGAACGCCTCGCTGGCGCAGCTGCGGGCCAGCGGCGGCAACGCCGGTGAATTCGAGCTGCTGGCCCCGCAGGCCGGCCGCGTCCTGCACCGGCAGGTGCGTCCCGGCCAGGCGCTGGACGCATTGGCGCCGGTCTTCACGCTCGCCAGCGACGACCGCCTGGACCTGGAATTCGCGGTGCCGGTGGAACTGGCGACGCAGCTGCGCGTCGGCCAGCCGGTGGCGCTGCCCGGCGGCGCCACGGCAAGCGTGGCGGCGGTGGGTGGCGATGCCGATGCCGGCGCGCAGAGCCTGCGCGTGCGCGCCCAGCTGGCCGCTGGCAGCGGGTTGCTGCCGGGCCAGCAGCTGGACGTGACCCTGCAGCTGCCGGCGCCCGCCGGCGCGGTGGCGGTGCCGGCGAGTGCGCTGCTGCAGGACGGCGACGGCCACCTGCTGTTCGTGCTCGAAGGCGACGCCTGGCGCGGCCTGCCGGTGCGCCTGCTGGGCGACGACGGGCGCCGCGCCATCGTCACCGGCGAAGGGCTGCGCGCAGGACTGCCGGTGGCCAGCGCCGGCGCCAACCTGCTCAAGACCCTGACGGCGGGGGAGTAAGCCCATGCTGCAGCGGCTGATCGCGTTTTCCCTGCGCCAGCGCCTGATGGTGCTGCTGGCGGTGCTGGTGCTTGCCGGCTTCGGCCTGCGCGCCTACATGCAGCTGCCCATCGATGCCTATCCCGACATTTCGCCCACCCAGGTCAAGCTGATCCTGAAGGCGCCGGGCATGACCCCGGAGGAAGTGGAAAGCCGGGTGGTGGCGCCGCTGGAGATGGAGCTGCTGGGCGTGCCCGACGCGGTGATGCTGCGCTCGACCGCGAAGTATGCGATCGCCGACATCACCCTGGATTTCAAGGAGGGCACCGACATCTACTGGGCGCGTCAGCAGGTGGCGGAGCGCTACGGCAACGTCGCCGACGTGCTGCCGGCGGGGGTCGGCGGCGGGTTGGCGCCGATCGCCACGCCGCTGTCGGACGTGCTGATGTTCACCATCGAGGGCGGCGGCCTGGACCTGCAGGAAAAGCGCACCCTGCTCGACTGGACCATCCGCCCGGCCCTGCGCACGGTCCCCGGCGTGGCCGACGTCAACGTGCTGGGCGGCCACGCCCGCGCGTTCGTTGTGGTCCCGGACCGCGCCCGCCTGCTGGCCAACGGCTTGCAACTGGACGACCTGGTGCTGGCGCTGGAGCGCAACAACCGCAACGACGGCGCCGGCCGGCTGCAGGCCGGCGAGAACGCGCTGATCGTGCGCGTGGAAGGCGCGCTGGCGGATGCCGACGACATCGGCAACGTGGTGCTCAAGCCCGGCATGCCGCCGGTGCGGGTGCGCGACGTGGCGCGCGTGCGCACCGAGGCGATGACCCGCTATGGCGCGGTGACCCGCGACGGCAAGGGCGAGGCGGTGCAGGGCATTGTCGTGGCGCTGCGCGGCGTGGACGCCTCCAAGCTGGTGCATGCGGCCGAGGCGCGGCTGCAATCGCTGGCGCCGAGCCTGCCGCCGGGGGTGAAGATCGTTCCCTTCTACAACCGCAGCGAATTGATCGAACGCGCGGTGGCCACCGTGCGCAACGCGCTGCTGGAAGCCACCGTGCTGGTGGTGGTGCTGCTGCTGCTGTTCCTGGGTGAACTGCGCGCGGCGCTGGTGGTGTCGCTGATGCTGCCGCTGGCGGCGCTGTTCACCTTCCTGCTGATGCACCTGACCGGACAGAGCGCCAACCTGATGAGCCTGGGCGGGCTGGCGATTGCCATCGGCATGCTGGTGGACGCGGCGGTGGTGGTGGTGGAGAACACCGTGACCCGCTTGCAGCCGGACGCACGCGGCGCGCACCTGCCGCGCCTGCACCGGGTGTTCGATGCCACCCGCGAAGTGGCCACGCCGGTGGCCGCCGGCATGCTGATCATCGCCCTGACCTTCCTGCCTCTGCTCACCCTGGAAGGGCTGGAGGGCAAGCTGTTCGGGCCGGTGGCGCTGACAATCGTGTTTGCGCTGGGCGCGTCGCTGCTGCTGTCGCTGACCCTGATCCCGGTGCTGGCCTCTTTCCTGCTGCGTTCGCACGTGGAACACACGCCGTGGCTGATGCGCCAGGTGGAGCGGGTCTACCGTCCGCTGCTGGACGCGGTGCTGGCGCGGCCGAAACGCGCGCTGCTGCCGGCGCTGGCGGCACTGGTGCTGGGCGTGGCCGCCTACCTCGGGGTCGGCAAGAGCTTCATGCCGACCATGGACGAAGGCGACATCCTGGTGCAGATTGCCAAGTCGCCGGCGATCTCGCTGCAGCGTTCCGCCGAGCTGGACCTGGCGGTCGGGCGCGCGATCAAGGCGAAGGTGCCGGAGGTCGACCACGTGGTGGCGCGGGTGGGTTCGGACGAACTCGGCCTGGACCCGATGGGCCTGAACGAAACCGACATGTTCCTCAAGCTCAAGCCCAAGGCGCAGTGGCGCAACCCGGACAAGGCCTGGCTGGCGGAGGAGATCCGCAAGGTGCTGCACGGCTTCCCCGGCATGGACATCGGCTTCACCCAGCCGATCGAGATGCGCGTTTCGGAAATGCTCACCGGCAGCCGCGGCGACCTCGCCATCAAGATCTTCGGCCCCGACCTTGCCACCCTCGGCACGCTGGCGCAGCAGACCGCGGTCGCGCTGGAGAAGGTGCCCGGCGCGCAGGACATCCTTACCCAGACCACCGAGGGGGTGGACTACCTGCAGGTGGTGGTCGACCCGGTGGCGGCCGGTCGCAACGGCCTGGCGGTGGCCGACGTGCAGGACGAGCTGCGCGCGCAAATCGACGGCATGCCGGCCGGCACCGTGATCGAACCCGGCCGGCGCACGCCGATCCTGGTGCGCGGCGGCGACGAGGTGCGGATGTCGGCGCAGCGCTTCCGCACCCTGCGCGTCGCCCTGCCCGGTGGCGGCGATATCCCGCTGTCCGCGATCGCTTCGCTCAAGGCCGGCAGCGGTCCGGTGAAGGTGGGGCGCGAACAGGGCTCGCGCTATGCGCTGGTGCAGTCGAACGTGGATGGCCGCGACCTGGTCGGTTTCGTCGAGGAAGCCAAGGCGGCGCTGGCCACGGCGGTGAAGCTGCCGCCCGGCTACCGGATGGAATGGGGTGGCCAGTTCGAGAACCAGCAGCGCGCCGCCGCAAGGCTGGGTCTGGTGGTGCCGATCGCATTGGCTGCGATCTTCGTGGTGCTGTTCCTGAGCTTCGGGTCGCTGCGGCAGGCGCTGCTGATCCTGGGCAACATCCCGTTCGCACTGGTGGGCGGGGTGATGGCGCTGTGGCTGTCCGGCGAATACCTGTCGGTGCCCGCCTCGGTGGGCTTCATCGCCCTGCTTGGCATCGCCGTGCTCAACGGACTGGTGCTGGTGACCTGCTTCAACCAGCTGCATGACGCCGGGCTGGAGATAGGCGAAGTGGTGCGGCGCGGCGCGCTGCAGAGGGTGCGGCCGGTGCTGATGACCGCCAGCATCACTGCGCTGGGGCTGGTGCCGCTGCTGCTGGCCAGCGGGCCGGGCTCGGAGATCCAGCGGCCGCTCGCCATCGTGGTGATCGGCGGGCTGGTGACGTCCACCGCGCTGACCCTGTTGCTGCTGCCGATCCTGTACCGGCGGTTCGGCATCGAACCCTCGAAGGAGGCCGCATGAACGACATCGTGCGATTCAACCTGGTGTTCCCACCGCGGCTGGAAACCGCGGTGACCGAAACGCTGGTGGCCGAAGCGGGCCTGCCCGGTTTCACCCTGCTGCAGGCCGAGGGCCATTCCAGTGACTTCAGCACCGCCTCGGCCGCCGAGCAGGTGCATGGCCGGGTGCAACGGCGGGTGCTGTGGATGCTGCTGCCGCGGGCGCAGGTGGACACCGTGCTGGCGGCGCTGCGCGGGCAGGTGGATGCACGGGAAGTGCGCTGGTGGATCGAGCCGGTGCTGGCGATGGGGAGGCTGGGATGAAACGACTGTTCGTGATCCTGTTGGGCGCCTGCAGCCTCGGTGCGCAGGCGCAGCAGTGGCTGCCCCCGCACGAGCTGGTGCATGAGGCCATCGATGCCCAGCCGGACGTGGTCGCGGCGCGCGCGCGGGTGGACGCGGCGCGCGCGCACGCCGGCGCGCTGGCAGCCGGGCCGCACGAGTTCCAGCTGGATGCGGTGGCGCAGCGGCGCAGTACCGACGAGCTGGGCGGCCGCCAGCGCTTTTCGGAATCCGAATTCACCCTCAGTCGCGCCATTCGATTGCCCGGCAAGGCAGCGCTGGACCGCCGCATCGGCGATGCCGGCGTGGTGGCGGCGGAACTGCGATTGGACGATGCCCGTCACCAGGGCGCGCGGCGCATGCTGGATGACTGGATGGACTGGCTGCGTGCGGCGGAGCACCTGCGCACCGCGGAGGCGACCTCCGCCCTGCTGGAGCGGGAGCGCAGCGGGTTGGCGCGGCGGGTGGAACTGGGTGAATCCTCGCGCAAGGACCTGGATCTGATCGACGTCGAGCGCGCCCAGGCGCAGGCGCGCCTGCTGGCCGCGCAGGCGGCGCTGCATTCGACCCGCGAGGCCATGCACAGCGATTTCCCGGGCCTGCCGATCCCCGCCAGCGCGCTTGCAGTGGACCCGCCGCTGGCGCTGCCGGAGACGCCGCAGGCGTGGATCGACCGGATCATCGCGCGCAGCCATGAGATCGGCGCGCTGGCCGCCGATGCCGAACAGGCCGACGCGCGCGCCGCGCGCGCCCGCGCCGAACGCATCGCCGATCCCGTCCTCGGGTTCCGCCGCCTGGACGAGCGCGGCGGCGCCGAGCAGGTCAACGGCCTGGTCCTGAGCATTCCGCTGGGCGGTCGCTACCGCGCGGCCAATGCGCAGGCGGAGTCCGCCCAGGCCGCCGCCGTGCACGGCGACGTCGCCAGCATGCGCCGCGACATCAGCCGCGAAGCGGTAGTGACGGTGACCGCGGCCGCCACGCTGGCGGCGCAGTGGCAGGCCCAGCGCGATGCACTCGACGCCAGCGTGGCGGCGCTGAAACGCGTCAAGCGCGGCTGGGAACTGGGCGAGGTGGCGGTGGCCGAATGGCTGCTCGTGCAGCGTCAGCACACCCAGATCGCCGCCGCCGAGGCCGATGCCCGGGCCGATGCCGAGCGGGCGCGGCTGCGGGTGCTGGTGGACGCGCACGACCTCTGGCATGACGAGTAGCGGGCGCGCCTACAATGCGCGCACCCAAGCCCCTGCCAGGCCCGCGTCCATGCAGATCGAAACCCATCACTACCACGAGCCGCACCGCAGCCAGCACAGCGGCTGGCTGCGTGCTTCGGTACTCGGCGCCAACGATGGCCTGATTTCCACCAGCAGCCTGGTGCTGGGCATGGCCACCGCGCAGGCGGAGCCGGCCACCATCCTGCTGACCGGCATGGCCGGCCTGGCCGCCGGTGCGCTGTCGATGGCGGCGGGCGAATACGTCTCGGTCAGCTCGCAGGCCGATGCCGAGCACGCCGACATCCGCATCGAGCGCGCGGCGCTGGACCAGCATCCGGAAGCGGAGCTGCAAGAACTCACCCAGATCTACGTGCGCCGTGGGCTGGAGCCGGAGCTGGCGCGGCAGGTGGCCGAGCAGCTGACCGCCCACGACGACCTGGCCGCGCACCTGCGCGACGAGGTCGGCATCCACGACCTGCAGCGCGCGCGGCCGGTACAGGCCGCGTTGGCCTCCGCGGCTTCGTTCACCGTCGGTGCCCTGCCACCGGTGTTGCTGGCCTGGCTGTGGCGCAGCGGAAGCTTGGCCATCGCCATCGTCGCCAGCACCACCGTGCTGCTGTGGGTGCTGGGCTACGTCGCCGAGCGGGTGGCCGGCGGCGGCGGCATCAAGGGCGCCTGGCGGGTGCTGCTGTGGGGCAGCCTGGCGCAGGCCGCCACCGCGCTGATCGGCTGGGCGTTCGGGGTCAGCGTCGGCTGATCGCGGTCGCAGGCGCTGCGACGCCCGCCGCTACACTGGCGGGATGGATACCAACACGCTCCTGCTGTCGCTGCTGCTGCTCGCCGTCCTGGCCCTCGTCGCGCTGTTGCTGCTGCGTCGGCCTGAGGACCGCATCGCCGCGCTGTTGCGCGACGAACAGCGCGGCGGTCGCGACGAACTGCGCGGCCAGCTGGACAGCTTCGCCCTGCAGCAGGGCCAGCGCATCGACGGCTTCGGCACGCAGCTGCAGGCGGTGGCCGCGCGCACCGACCAACGGCTGGACGAACTGACCCAGCGCACCGACGCGCGCCTGGACGAACTGCGCGCGGCGCTGACCGAGGATGCCCGCAAGGCACGGCTGGAAGCGGCCACCAGCCAGCAGCGCCACGCCGAGGCGCAGGGCCAGCAGCTGCGCGAGATGGGCGAGCGCAACGAACTGCGGCTGGGCGAGCTGCGCGCCACCCTGGAGCAGCAGCTGAAGGCGCTGCAGGCCGACAACGCGGCCAAGCTGGAGGCGATGCGCGCCACCGTCGACGAGAAGCTGCACGCCACCCTGGAGACGCGCCTGACCGAGAGCTTCGGCAACGTCACCCGCATGCTGGCGCAGGTGCACCAGGGCTTGGGCGACATGAGCAAGCTGGCGGCCGACGTGGGCGGGCTGCAGCGCGTACTGACCAACGTGAAGTCGCGCGGCATCTTCGGCGAAGTGCAGCTGGCCGGGCTGCTGGAACAGGTGTTCGCGCCCGACCAATACGCCGCCAACGTCGCCACCATCCCCGGTAGCAGCGAGCGGGTGGAATTCGCGGTGCGCTTCCCGGGTTCGGGCGCCGATGCGGTGGTGTGGCTGCCGATCGACGCCAAGTTCCCGCGCGAGGACTACGAGCGCCTGGTGGACGCGCAGGAACGCGCCGACGTCGACGCCGCGCGTGCCGCCGGCGACGCGCTGGAGCGGCGCGTGCGCGAGGAGGCCAAGCGCATCCGCGGCAAATACGTGGCCGCGCCGCACACCACCGAATTCGCGGTGCTGTTCCTGCCCACCGAAGGCCTGTACGCGGAGGTGCTGCGCCGGCCGGGGCTGTTCGAGGGCCTGCAGCGCGAGCAGCGGATCACCATCGCCGGCCCGACCACCCTGCTGGCGCTGCTGACCAGCCTGCAGATCGGCTTCCGCACCGTCGCCATCGAGAAGCGTTCGGCCGAGGTGTGGCGCATCCTCGAGAAGGCCAAGACCGAATTCGGCAAGTTCGGCGACGTGCTCGACAACGTCAAGAACAAGCTCGACCAGGCCAGCAAGCAGATCGAGCACACCGGCGTGCGCACCCGCGCCATCGAGCGCAGCCTGCGCGAGGTGGACACGCTGCCGGGCGAAACGCCGGTGGTGCTGGAGCCGCCGGTCGAGTAGGCGCGTTGCGGGCGCGGCGGGCACGCGCGCCGGCCAGCGGCGATAATGCGCGCATGACTACGCTGCGCATCGCCACCCGCAAGAGCCCGCTCGCCCTGTGGCAGACCGAACACGTCGCCGAGCGCCTGCGCGTCGCGCATCCGGGCTTGAGCGTCGAGTTGGTGCCGCTGTCCACCCGCGGCGACGAGATCCTGGACCGCTCGCTGGCGGCCATCGGCGGCAAGGGCCTGTTCCTCAAGGAGCTGGAAATCGCCATGCAGCGCGGCGAAGCCGACTGCGCGGTGCACTCGCTCAAGGACGTGCCGATGACGCTGGAACCCGGCTTCGCGCTGGCCGCCATCCTGCCGCGCGCCGACCATGCCGATGCCTTCGTCAGCAACCGCTTCGACGGTCTCGATGCCTTGCCGCAGGGTGCATGCGTGGGCACCTCGTCGCTGCGCCGGCAGGCCCAACTGCGCGCGCTGCGTCCCGACCTGCAGCTGCGCGACCTGCGCGGCAACGTCAACACGCGCCTGGCCAAGCTCGACGCCGGCGATTACGACGCCATCGTGCTGGCCTGCGCCGGCCTGCAGCGGCTGGGTTTCGACGCCCGCATCCGCGCGCGGCTGGACGCACCGGCCTGGCTGCCGGCGCCGGCGCAGGGCGCCATCGCCATCGAAACCCGCGACGGCGACCCGCGCGTGGCGACGCTGTGCGCGGCGCTGGACGATGCCGCCACCCGCACCTGCGTGGCCGCCGAGCGGGCGATGAACCGCGCCTTGGACGGGAGCTGCCATGTCCCCGTGGCGGGGCTGGCCGCGCTGCAGGGCGAACGCCTGCTGCTGCAGGGACTGGTCGGCGCGACCGCCGACGGCCGCTGCATCCGCGCGCAGGCCGAGGGTCCCGCCACTGCCCCCGAGGCGCTGGGCATCGAGGTCGCGCAGGCGCTGCTGGCACAGGGCGCGCGCGCGCTGATCGACGGCTGAGGCCATCATGCAGCTTCCGTAGGAGCAACTGTCTTTCCTCAAGCCGGTAGGGTTCTCCATTCCGAACCGTCGC
>NZ_JAXOFT010000007.1:0-128273 GCF_036409385.1 Thermomonas sp. LB-4
TCGGATGGGGATTGGACTCCAGATCGCGGTGCTACTCAAAGGTGGGGGGACGTCGAGGGCGTCCCCGTCCGCCGAACGGCTCCAGGCGGGGGACGAATGTCTCCATGCGGCCAGTACGATATGGCCCATGACGATCACAAGAGTCCTGGCCGCCCCTGCCGTGCTAGCACTGGCGGTCGCCGCCTGGCTGCTGGCGGCGTCGCCCGTTCCAGTGGCCGTGCAGGTGCTGTCCGCCGAGATGGCGCCCGCCCCGGTACCGATGTCGGGTCCCATGCCGGAACGCCCGCCGGACGATCTGGACTGGCAGCCGCTAGATCCCGGCGTGCTGGCCGGGTGGCAGGATCCCCATTGGCTGCGCTGGCGCTTGGCCGCCCCGGCGGACGATGCAGGCCGCCTGCTGCACCTCTCACTGCGTGCCGCCAGTCAACCCTATTGGAACGGGCAACCGCTGGCCCCCAACGGCATTGTCGGGCGCAGCAAGGACGAGGAACAAGCGGGACTGATCGATATCGTCCGCGTGCTGCCCCCATCCGGGCACCCCGGAGCCGATGAGCTGATCGTTCTCGCGTCGAGCCACCATCAGTGGCTGCGCATGGACACGACCGATGCTGGGCTCCGGATCGTGCCGGTCGGGGAGGCTCCTCTCCAACGTGCAGGGCCATGGCTGATCGTGGCCTTTGCTGCAGGTGCGCTCGGAGCCGCATGCCTGTACTTGCTCGCGGTTCAACGCGGGCAGCCACGTGCGCACGGCGCTCCGTTACTGCTCGCACTGGGCGCCGTCGGCTTGGCACTTCCGGTGCTGGAAGCCTGGCGGCCGCTGTTTGGATATCCCTATCCGTGGCACGGCCTGCGCATGTTCGCGCTGCTGGCGCTGCATGCAGCGGCGGCCGTGCTGTTGCCGGCCTATCTTGCGCGGCGCTTCGATGTAGGCGTGCCGGTGGCTGCACGCATTGCCTATCTGGCGACGCTGGCGGGGGTCGTGGCCTTCCTGCCCAGCTTCGATGGCCGCGGAGCGACTGTCCTGCTGCTGAGCCTGCTGGCCTCCGGATGGTTGCTGCTGCGTGCACAAGGCGAACACGAGGAACGCCGGCCGATCCTGGTCCTGATGGTGTTCGGAGCGCTGACGATGCCGATCGCCGGGGGCGCATTCCTCGACGGGCCGTACTTCCTGCTCCTGGCGGTCCTGATGGGGTTCCTGCTGTTGCGCCACGCGGAGCGACTGCGCACGCTGGACCGGCACAACGCGCGCCTGCGCGAGGAGCGTGCCCGGCTCTCGCTGCAGCTGTTGCAGCGTGGCATCCAGCCGCACTGGCTCATGAATACGCTGACCTGCCTGCAGGAACTGATCGAGCAGGCACCTCCGCGTGCCAGCCGTCTCGTCGAGTCGCTGGCAGAACAGTTCGACTGCCTGCGCGAGAGCAGTCGCCACGCGCTGGTTCCGCTGGAGGACGAGCTGGCGCTGTGCCGCAATCATCTGGACATCGTCAGCCTGGCACTGGGCCAGCCGATCGCCTTCGAGGTCGACGCCGACGACATCGATCTCCTGCTGCCGCCCGGGGTGCTCCAAGCCCAGGTCGAGAACGCACTCACCCACGCCGGCGCCCGCGCCTGCACGCAGCAGCGCTTCCGGCTGCGCGTGCAACGCGAAAGCGGGCGCGAGGTGCTTGAACTGCGCAGCCCCCTTGGGTCCGCGGCGCATCGCGGACAAGGCACCGGCACGCGCTACATCGAGGCCAGCCTGGACGCCGCCTTCCCCGGCGGGTGGCGCTTCGCCCAAGGCCCCGACGGCGCGGACTGGTGCGGTCGGATCGAGTTGGCATGCACATCCTGATCGTCGAGGACGAACCGCTCATCCGTGAGCGCCTGCTGCGCATGTGCGGTGAACTGGCGGGCGGACGGGCGCGTTTCGATGCCGTCGCAGACCTGGACCTGGCCGGCGACCGGCTGCAGCGCACCCTGTACGACGGCCTGCTGCTTGACCTGAACCTCGGCGGCGAGGACGGCTTCGAACTGCTGCGACAGGCGGTGGCCGGACGCTACCAGTGCGTGGTGGTATCGGCCCATCGCGAGCGCGCCTTGCAGGCATTCGAGTACGGGGTGCTGGATTTCGTCCCCAAGCCGTTCACGCGTGAGCGCCTCGGCCTGGCTCTCGATCGCCTGCTCGACGCCGCCCGCTATCGCCCGGGGCTCTCGCGATACCTTGGGATCTGGCGGGCAAATGGCACGGCTCTGATCGAGCTGGCCGACGTGCTCTGGATCCGTGCAGACGGCGACTACAGCGAGGTGCGTCTGATTGATGGCCGTAGCGAACTGCATGACAAGTCCTTGGCCGCGCTGACTGCCGTGCTACCGCCTGATTTCGTGCGCTGCCACCGCTCCTGCCTGGTCAATCTGCGCCATGTCCGCTCGCTGCATGCCGGCTCAGGCAGCCGCTACTGGCTGGTCATGGCGAATGGGAAGGAACTGCCGGTGGGCCGCGCTCATGTTTCCGGCCTGCGGCGGGAGCTTGGCATCGAATGATGCTTCCGGTGCCCTACCCGCGATAACGCGCCCTAATCGCTGCACGCTACTCGACAACTTCCCGTTTGGGAGCAATATCGACGGATCATTGCTGGGCTGCCCGCCGCGACCAGGATTTACCACTGGGGAGATATCGACGAAGGCGGCTTTCGCATTGCCGCCACGTTGGCGGCGGACGTGCTCGAGCAAGGGCGGAGTCTGCAACCTTGGCAGATGTCGCCCTCAAGTGTTCCGAAGCAGGCGCAAAAGACGGCGGCGCCAACCGCCGCACTCGCGCGGATGTCGTATTGGGCCGGCATGGCGGGCTGGAATGCGATCGCAGCGGACCCTAAAGATCACCCGTACCGGTTGGAACAGGAGGCGCTCGATCCTGTCCTACCCGGGTAGCCCCTCGGCACCTGTCCATGTCTGCAGCCGTCGATCAGTTCGCAGCAGCGGCCAACAGCGGGGCCGTATCGATCCAGCAGGCGCGTCCACCCAGCGCCAGCATTGGAGACTATCGCCCTACCGAGTCGCTGGTGTTCGAGGGCGCGCTCGCGTTGACCGCCATTCCGATCGCCTCTGCCGGGGTTAGGCCCAAGCGCGCTGTAAGGTGAAGGAATTCCATGACGTCGAGCCGGCGCGCCCCCGCTTCGATGGCTGACAAACGCTGTTGGGGCCACCCGAGCTCCAGAGACAGCGCAGTTTGAGTGAGCCCAAGCTCCTCCCGTCGAGCTCGGAGCTGCTGAACCAGCCGTCTGTATTTGGCTGAATAGATCGTCTTGGTAGCCATTGCCGCGCCAAAAAAGGGCGACTGGAGAAGCTATGGCACAGGTACCGATTACATGAAATTCATGTAAGATCGGCCCATCTGCCAGCCCCTTTACACCTCCGCCGCCAGCGATGCGACATGACCCTGTATCTGGTGAATACCGCTGTTGAGATGACGCTCGAGCTGTATGTCTCTCAGAACCTGGAGGAATCCCTGACCATCCAGTACGAGCGCATCAAAGATCGAAAGGTGCGGGACACTTTCGTGAGGCGCTTGGAAAAGCAGGTCGAGACCCTCCTGAAAGACAGTCTCGATTGGGACTTGAAGGAGCCGACCGAAGCCCAGCTCAACTACGCCACCCTGGTGGCCAAGCAACTCGGAATTTCCCTGCCGAGCGAGGCACGAAAGTTTCGCTTCCACACGGCGATGTTCCTGGAGACGTACGCGCCCCAGCTCCGGAAGGAATTCGAAGATGCCCGCGAACCGCCGGCCCCGTCATCAGCGCAAGCTGCGGAGCAGTTGGTCGCAGATAAGCTTCGGAAGGATGCGAGCGACCAGAGGTCGTGAGGCAGCGGTTCGCCTATCAGGCAGTAGCCGCTGAACCCTTCCACTTTCGATCTCAATGAGTGAGAGAGCCTGACTGGATACTAGTTATGACGACCTCAGGAGCGGCACCATGACAACGCCACACGAGCGCAGTCGCGCATTGGTTTGGGCAGGCGGATTCCTAATTGAGCTGGCTCGGGATGAGCGTCTGCCGGTGGACGTTCGGCGGAAGGCAGTCAGGACTGCTCGTCACTTTCCAACGATCGAACAAGTCGGCCACTTGGCCGCGACCGTGGCGTCATCCCATTCGCCGTTCGGGCTTGATCTCGAAGATCCTAGAACCACCCCCGAATGGGCCCGAGAATGCGAGCACGGGCCGCTCACCAATGACACGCGACTAGGCTGGCCAGCCGCTTCTGGAGGTGAGTGATCGTCTTGCCAAGACCGTTCTGGATCGCCCCCTACCCTCGATAATGGTCCCTAGCTGTGATCTCTCAGTAGGTTGTTCATCCGGGGTGATCCCGGAACACTGGAGGTGCGACCCATCAAGCACCCCAGGAGCCCCGGATGAACCTGCATAAACATGCCCGTCTTACGCCTCGCGGTTGAGCCCTTCTTGTTGAACGGGTGATCGACCACGGCCTGCGGGTCGAGGAAGCCGCCCACGCCGCGGGAGTGAGCGTCAGAACGGGGTGAACCCCTTCTGTCCATGCACCCAACTCCGCGGACAATCCACTCTCCAATTGCGGCCCACCTTCCGAACAAGTTCGTAGCCAACGCCGCATGACAATTTCCCTCCCTTCGCTCTACTACTGTTCGACCAGACGGGACCCAAGACTGACGACATTCTGATTGACCATCTGGCGCAACGAAACGACCTCCCTCCAGAGTTCAAGCAGCTCCCTTTCGGCTGACATCAGTTTGCTTTGGGCAAGATCCCTATCGCGCTTGAGCTCCTCTATCCGATCCCTCATGCTCTGATTTCTACGACGGGCAGCCCTTAGCTCCTCACGCGGAGTTCGTGAGCTCTTCAGTGGCGCCCCACTCGTCGCGATCCATCCCTGAATTTCCCTGACCAACGCAGGGAACCGTTCCTTCTTCAATGCACTTGGATCCTTACCGGCTTCGCGAGCGACATTATTCTGCGTGACCGGCGTCCCCTTAGGCAGAGTTTCCGGTTTGCCCAGCTTGAGCCGGAGAAACGCAGCACGAAAGGCTGCCTCGGCCTTACCCATAACAGGGGGATCAATCCGCATCGATAACATTCAATGCCTCCTTCACCGCCACTTCCTGCGCATCGAAGCACTCACGCAACAACGAATCTACGCTATCCACGTCGACGATGGCTTGGGCAATCAATCGACCTACTCTCTCGATCTGGCCTCGCTTGGCCTTGCTGATCAGAGCCTTGTCGCAACGCGTGCACTCCGAAAGATGATCGATGCCGCCATAGGGGCAATAGTCCCGGTTCAAGCAGACGCCCAATACGGTTTCACGAATAGAAATTTGTCCTTTCTTGGCCATGGACAAGAGCTGATTCGCGGTGCGCTGGCTGATGAACTCAACCATACGGGATTTGTGCTTCTCGCCGAGAGGCGAGGCGAACTCATCCCCGAGCAACGACGAGGCCCGTGTCGCCAATGCCTGAAACATCGTCTCGATGAACTCGGTGGTCATGGCCCGGTTCAGCCGGAGCCGCGAGAACCCCTGTCCGTAGTACAAGGACATCGTCGGGGTCTGGTGCTTCATCTCATACTGCAGGCTCGGCAGCGACACAATCCCGCTATGCGTGGCGTTCACGTTCAAGGTACGCCGCAACTGGTGGAATGTGAAATTCCACGGCTTCCCGACCGCGTACCGATCCATATCCAGCGAAGGCGTAACCAGCCTCGCCGCCTGTAGATCCTCTTCCGTGATCAGAATTTCCTTTGGGTCGAACAAGCGGGGACAACGCATACGCCATTCACGGAACGACAACGCCTTTCGCACCTCCTCGCCCAACCCGATATCGTTTACCCTCAAGACGCCCCACGGCTCGTACGTACGGGTGATAAGGTACGGGTTCTCGACCAACGCCTGAGCCACCTCGAAGCGAGGATCTTCGAGGGCAGTGGTCATCCGCATCCTGGCAACCGACGACATCGCCTCCACCGCAATTTTCGCGGTAGGGCTCGTGATCCAGATCGCATTGTCGTCGTCGACTGTCTTGCGTGTATCGCCCTGCAGTAGATAGACATCGCCCACCCGCTCATCGTGGTCGACGACCAGACAGTCCGATCGGAGACGTGCAACCTCAGACGCACGCATGCCACTGAAACTGGCTAGGTAAACGCTACCCACGAACTGCACTGCACCGAAGTACTTCGACAGCAACCTGACTCCCGATCCTTCATCGAGAGTCGACCCTACATCAACGACCCACTTCTCGATAACCTCCGCCACACCGAATGCCCTCGCGGTGTCGGCAAAAGAGCCGAGCCCAGCGGCGGCGTTGGTTTGGAACGCACTCATGCGCGGTCCAGGCGGCAACTCGTAGAACGCCGCGAGCGACCCGTGTTTCCGTTGATACACATCGAGGCAGTGATGGTAGATCGCCTCGAAATCGTCACACCGTCGATTGAACTCCTCCAGCATCTCACGGCACCTCTTCATCTGGTACAGCCACAGCCGCGGCGGAATGTAGGGATGCTGCCGCTTGGTGGTCTCCGGTGCAGACTTGATGATCATCTGGAGACGTTCCGGCGGCAAAATCTCGAACTGCAGGAACTCCCGCGCGTTGTACAACTCAAACAGCATAGACATCACGACGCCCAGCTTGGACTTGTGCACAACGCCACTGACCTTCGCAACCACCTTTGGGTATCGAGCCAGATCGGACACGAGGATACCGTTGTCGTTACAGAGCTTGAACAAGGGGCGCAACGAGGCGATATAGAAGCTCAGCGTGTCAGCCGTGACCAGGTTCCGTTCGCCGTACATGTAGTAGATCATCACCTGCTTCAACAACTCGCTGTTTCCTGAACTCAGGCGCAAACTATCGCGGCGCCTGGGAGCCACGCCAAAATCCAGTCGCACGGGCTTGCCAGCTAGCCAAGACAGATTCCAACTAGGGTCGGCGTAACGGCAGACCACTGCTCCCGCCATATCCACCGCTATCGGAAAATCCGGCGGGGGCGGAAACGAAGGCAACAGGTAGTTGGCGATGCCAGGGACAGCATAGGGACTGTCCAGCTTTAACACGAATTCATTCACGCCATGACCTCCGACAGCAGAATGAAACCCGCCCACCGCGGGTGATAATCTTCTTCCAGGCAACGTGTTTCCGCTTCCCGGACCCAATCAGCATGCACGCCGCTACGCGATCCGAAGTCAGTCAGGATGTCGTTGATCCTCTCGACCACCATCAGCGGCGCATTCGTTTTCAGGTCGGCGTCGACGCGCTTGTATTTGGCCAGTTCCAGCCGCTTTAGCATCCTGAAACTGGCCATCGACCACGCGTAATCAAGACTTTCGATCCCGCGGTACAGGTCACAGAAGAAGCAACCGGCAGGGTTCCGACAATCAGGCTCTGGTGCACGTTCGCTCACGCCCGCCGCCCGCGCGGGCGTCTGCGATGCGCATCCGCCTGGAGCAGGTGCTGCTTGCAGCGAATCTTCGACCCCTTGGAAGTACTTGGTCCACTCGATCGCGGCCACCTGATGATTTGGTTTGAGGTAGATCCGCTCGAGGGTCGCCACGTCGTGCTGCGCCATCTCTGCCACCACGGCGTTGTCACCCGCGGCCCGGGCGAGCCAGTTGATCCGCGTACCGCGCAGCATCTGCGGCGCGATGAACGGCCTGCCCAGCTTCGCCAGAAATCGCCGTACGTTCTCGATATTGAAGACGGCCCCAGGAGGCGCACCCTTCCGCGAAAAAACCGGAAACAAGAGTTCCGAGTATCCCCCGGGAATCGCCCGGAGGCGGAAATCGAGATACCGTTCGAAGTAAGGGCGATACTCGCTGTAGATCTCGAACTCTACATCTCCCTTCTTCCGGCCCTTGTACTTGCGCACTGCATATCCGTCCATGAAGCTCTCATACCGATAATCGCCCAGCGTCAGTGCCATTGCCTGCGCTTTGTTCATGCCCGTCTGCGCCACGAAGATCAAGAACTCGGCGCAGATCCGCAGGTTGATGACCATGAGCCGCTCCTCCAGCTTTGGCTCGGTCGATCGCCTGTTGCGACGGGCACGTATGACCTTTGGCGAACCAAACGGTCGGTTCTCGGCGTCAGTCTCTGCCAGAACCCGGCTTGTGGGCTGCAGACCGCACCACAATTCATGGGATTTCCCGGTGGATCGCAACTTGACATGCACGGGCAACGGCCCCAGACAATCGTCGAAACTCAAGCTCTCGACGATGTCCAGCAAGTCGATGCCGAAGGACTGCGTTCCGGCGAGGTTTTGCTTGTCCGCCTCAGTACCGAGAGCCTGATTCGACTTGCGAGGCTTCTTGAGCCTCGTTCCTTTCGACATCGATACGTAAGGAACATCCATGGCTCGCGAGAACAATCTAGCAACCGTTTTCCCCTGGTGATACACCACTCTCTCTTTCAGTTCACGCAAGCGAACGCGTTGGTACAGATACTCCACCCACGCTTTGAACCACTCCCTGACGTTCGACAGATTGACGTCACCGGACTGCTTATCCACGAACGCGTAGAAGGAACGGAGATGGCTGTAGAAATTTCGGACGGTTTGATCCCTGTCACCCTGCGCGGCCTCAGCTTCCAGGAATTCGAAGACAAGCTCGATTGTGTCTAGGCGCTTCTCAATTGGACGCCCGAACTCACCACAGGCAATCCTCTCGACAACATTTGATGCATTGGCTCCGCCAGCGCCACGCCACAACAGCGTATCTACATACAATCGCACTTGGCGCTCGGTATAACTCACGGGCAGCAACATCCTTGGCGGCGCGAACTCACGCATCGACCGGCTCTTCCTGCCCAGCAAGCCTGCTTCCGAAAAGGAACTTCGTGAACTCATTGGCCCAGTACGCCTTGACCTTTTGTTGCTTGACGAAGGTGATGTAACGCGCCGCCGTTGCTTCGTCCTTATGCAGAAGCAGATCACGAATCAAGGAAATGATGTCGCCCCACCCAACGGATGCACCAGGCATCCGAGTAGCCGCTTCCGCCAGAGAAGTGGCAAACGTTGCGCGCGATCGGTGGAACTTGAACCCCTTGAGATTGAGACCTTCGATGGCTGCCGCCTTGCGCAGGCGCAACATATCGACATTCACCGAGGGGCTCTTGCCATTATCCCGTGTCGCGTACGGCTTGCCATACCGATTAAGGAAGACCAGATTCTTGTGCTCCGGCGCTGCCAGCGCCTCCCGCCGAAGTCGCCGTTCGGAATTTACGTATGCACGCATTTCCAATAGGAGTTCCGTTGGAATGATCACCCGCCCGGTCACACCGAACTTTGTCCTGACTGGCGCGCCGCGCACACTTGGCCCGATGTTCAGGTAGTGAAGCAATGGAGTTTCCGCGAGACGCACCGCATTCGTCAACGTAGCCAGCTTGAGATCGCATATCGATCCCAATCGCATTCCTGTGAGGAATCCGAGACGCAGCATCAAGTTGAATTCCAAGCTGCTATGCCTGGCCGACAACTCGAGGATGCTGTCGCGCTCTTCCAGGCTAACGGGAAGCAGCCCATCCTCGAGTTTGACAGCATTGCGATTCTTGTTCGGAATGCTGAGTTCAGAACTCGCAACTGCGATTGTCCGATTGAATCCGTGTTCGTCGCTAACCGTGATCGGAACAATCCGATCCTTCCAGAGCGGCCAGTCTGCCGAAATCAACCTCTCACTCCTAACCCACCGATACCACTTGATCACTCCCGCCATGTGCGCTGTTGCGACCGAGGCAGCGATACGATCCTTCTTTCGCAACATGACGAGGTGGCCGCGGAAACGGGTCGTCGGCCGATCTGCTTTCTTTTTGGGGAACTGGCTCCAATGTAGCTCCGGCTGGGACTCAAGAAACTTCATGTAAGCCAAGAGCGCTTGCCCCGTCGCCTCCAGCGTCGCGACAGACAACTGCTCACTGAGCACCAAGTCCGCGCGTGCGGCGAAATACAGGTTCGCTTCTGTCCACGGCTCCCCTGACCCCCAGTAGAGAACAGGCACTCCATTGACTGCCTGCAATTCGGATCGGCCATCCACATCGTGAGCCTTCGCCACCCACCGAATCCCGGCTCCTTCCGCCAGAAGAAACTCGTGAGGCGTGAAACAAATCCTGTCTAGGCGCGCCATCCCCTTCCTCGGACGCCGTCATTCGATGCAGGGAAGGGTATCGACAATCACTCATGATGTCCATGGTCTTCTATGTCATATATGTGCGTCCATAGCTTTCATGACACCCTTACCCTGCTTCTCGGTCATGCCCATGCCGAGGGTGACGCCGCGCTTGCGCACCATCGGCACATCGCGGCCGTCGTACTCGAACGCGCAGGCCTTGTCGGCCCATTCGCGCAGGGCCGGCGCCTGCCGCAGCACCGGAATCGCCGCGTGGGTCATGGTCAGCGGGCAACTGCTGCCGGGCTCGGCCTGGTAGTGCAGGTAACTCAGCGCCGCGCGCGCGACGTGCGCGCCGGGCTGCGGCTGCGCCCACGACAGCCCGGCCACGCCATGCGCGATCGCGGTGCCCATGACCTCGTGGTACGCGGCATTGAAGGCCACGCGGTCGATGCGGCGGCCATGGGCGTCGAAGGTCTGCAGGCGCGGCCGGTCGCGGTGGGCCTCGTCGGCCAGCCGCAGCAGGGTGTCGCCGGCCAATGCACCGTAGTCGGCAAGGCGGGCCACGAAACTGGCGCCGCTCTCGCGCAGCACCGCTTCGCGCAGGCCGGGATCGTCGGCCCACAGGTCGAACGGCCCGGGCGGGGGCGGCTGGTTGAGCGGGTCCGGGGTGGCAAGCATGGTCTGCATGCGGCAGCTCCAAGGCATGTGTCCGGCCGAGGCTACGCCTTCGCCGCGGGCTCGGGCGCGGCCATGCCCTTGCCATAGATCCCGGAGCGGTCGAAGCAGCAGATCCGCCGCTTGCCCGCGGCCAGCATGTCGCAGGCATTGCGGATCCGTCGCTCGCGCGTCTCGGCCTGCTTGGCGGTGCCCAGCCACCGGATGAAATCGCGGCGCGCCGCCGGGGTGATGCTTTTCCACTGCGCCAGCGCTTCCGGTGCGCCGGCCAATGCCTTGCGCAGGTCGGGCGGCAGCCGCGGCTCGGGTTCTTTTTTCGCCGGTGCCAGCGTCAGCTGCACTTCGGCACCGTCCGCCACGCCGGCCGCTTCATGCAGCGCGCGCGGCAGCTTCAGCCAGTGCCCGCCTTCGCCATCCGGTTGCAGGGTCGCGGTGAAGGCGTGGCCGGCCAGGGTGCTGTCCACCGCCACCATCCCGCGTGACGGCAACTTCGCGCTGGCCGCCGGGGGCAACCGCAGGAACCGCCAGCTCGCATTCTTCGGGCTGGCCGGGCGCAGCAGCGTGGCCTTGCAGCGGATGGCGAAGCCGGGCGCAGCCATCACCTCAGTCTGCCGCCGTGCGCGCGGCCACCGCGTCGGCGTGCAGGGCCTCGTTCAACTCATCCACCACGATCGCCCAGTCGGCGTCCTCCCGCCATTCCTCGCGGATGAACTGGCGCTGGCCGTCGTTCCAGAACGGTGCCTCGGAGATCAGCAGGTCTTCCGGCAGCTGGTGTTCGCGGATGAAACGGGCGATGTCGTCCTTGCCCGCCGGCAGCCCCAGCTGCAGGAACAGGTTGGTCATGCAGGATTCGGTGGTGTCCATGGGCAGTTCCTTGGCGTGGATGACCGCAGTGTGGACGGGGCGATGTCAACGCGGCATCGCGGAGCAATTGCCGCTGGTGATGGCTTCACGCCGAAGGCGGCGCGCCTTCGGGCGGATCGGCGCAGGTGGTCAGCGACGGCGGCGTGCCCGCGGCCCCGCCGAGGCGATCGCGGAACAGCGACACCCGCGCCAGCAGGACGGTGGTGACGGGTACCGTGACCGCCAGCACCGCCGGGATCAGCAGCGGATGCAGCACCAGCCTGCCCTGCAGCTGCGAGAAATACAGCACCCCGGCCAGTGCCACGCACCAGCTGCCCAGGGTGTAGGCCAACGCCGGTGGATGCATGCGCAGGAAGAAGCTGCGCAGCCGCAGGAAGCCGAACGCCGACAGCAGCACGAACAGGCCGCTGAGCGCCAGCAACGCGGCCACCACGGCCTCGGGCCAGGACGTCATGGTCATTCGATCACCTCGCCGCGCAGGATGAACTTCGCCATCGCCGCCGAGCTGACGAAGCCGAACAGCGCGATCAGCAACGCGATTTCGAAGTAGCGGTCGCTGCCGTGCAGGATGCCAGTGACCAGCACCACCAGCATTGCGTGCAGGTACAGCAGGTCGAGCGCGAACACGCGGTCCTGCGCGCGCGGGCCGCGCACCAGCCGCACCAGCACCATCAGCGAGGCCACCGCGTAGCAGCCGAGGGTGAACGCGATCGCGTGCTGCAGCAGTGGGCTCATTCGAAGATCTCGCACAGGGGCTGTTCGTAGCGGGCCTTGTAGCGCGCCACGAACGCGGTTTCGTCGGGCACGTCCCAGACATGCAACAGCAGCGTGCTACGGTCCAGCGCGAGTTCCGACCACACCGTGCCGGGCACGATGGTGGTGACCATAGCCAACACCGCCAGCCCGACCGGGTCGCGCAGGTCCAGCGGGATCACCACGAACGACGGCTTCGGCGCGCGCGCCCCGCCGCGGAACAGGCCGATGCCGACCTTGATGTTGGAGGCCACCACGTCGCCGGCCACCACCCGCATGTAGCCCAGCACGCGACGCGGGTTGCGCAGCCGCACCGGCGGCATGCGCAGCAGCGGCAACAGCCTCGGCACCACCAGTGCCAGCGCCAGCCCGAGCAGCAGCTGCGCCGCGCTGGGCGGACGCGCCAGCAGCAGCCACAAGGCCAGCACCAGCGCCGACAGGCCGGGCGCGGGCAACAGCGCGCGCAGCGCCCTCATGGCGCGTCCCCGCCGGCTGCAGGCGTTGCCGGGCCCGGGCGCGGGCGGGCGCCGAGCACCGCCTCGATGTAGGCGCGCGGCGCATGCAGGTCGCGGGCGGTCGCCCGCGCATAGCGCAGTGCCGGCTCGGCGGACACCGTCAGCCACACGCAGGCCAGCAGCAGCACCAGCAGCGCACCGCCTTCGCCCGGCTTCAGCCGCAGCGGCAGGCGTCCGCCCTTCGACCAGAAATGGCGGATGCCGGCGCGCGCCAGCGACACCGTGGCGAACAGGCCGGAGACCACGATCAGGCCGACCAGCCCGGCCGACCACGCGAAACCGCTTGCACCCGGCGCCGCCATGTCGTGCAGCAGCGCGACCAGCAGCGCCGCCTTCGCCACGAACCCCGCCAGCGGCGGGAGGCCCGCCACCACCAGTGCACAGGCGAAGTAGGCGAACGCCAGCGCCGCGACCGACACCGGGTAGGCGCGGCCGACCAGCGGCAGCGCATCGTCGTCGAGGTTGTCGTCCTCGTCGGGAATGTCCTCGATCTCGGGGGCCTGGCCCTGCGCGCTGGTGCGCTTGGCCAGCTCGCCCAGCATGAACAGCGCGCTGGCCGCCAGGGTGGCGCCCACCAGGTAGTACAGCGCGGCCGCGGCAACGCCGGGCGATCCGGTGGCGAACGCCGCCAGCAGGGTGCCGGAGGAGACGATGACCGAGAACGCGGCGACGCGGTCGAGCCGGATCGATGCCAGCACGCCCATGGTGCCGAAGGCAATGGTGGCGAAGCCGCCAACCAGCAACGCGCCGCCGCCGAACTGCGCGCTGGCCGCGGCGTCGGCCGGGAACAGCAGGGTCCACAGGCGCAGGATCGCGTACAGCCCGACCTTGGTCATCACCACGAACAGCGCCGCCACCGGGATGCTGGTCGCGGTATAGGCAGGCACCAGCCAGGCGTTGAGCGGCCATACCGCGGCCTTGACCAGGAACGCCATCGCCAGCATCACCACGCCCACGTGCAGCAGGCCGCGGTCGGCGTCCGCCACCAGCGGCGCCTTGGCGGCGACGTCCGCCATCGACAGGCTGCCGAGCACGCCGTACAGCGCCGCCAGTCCGATCAGGAACAACGACGAGGCCAGCAGGTTGACCGCGATGTAGTGCATCCCCGCGCGCACCCGCACCCGGCCGGAGCCATGCAGCTGCAGGCCGTAGGAGGCGGCCAGCATCACCTCGAAGAACACGAACAGATTGAACAGGTCGCCGGTGAGGAAGGCGCCGTTGACGCCCATCAGCAGGATCTGGAACAGCGGGTAGAAATACGTCCCCACCCGGTACCAGCCGGCCGAGGCATACAGCGCCGCACCCAGCGCGACCACGCCCACCACCACGAGCATCAGCGCGGACAGGCGGTCGGCGACCAGGGGGATGCCGTAGGGCGCGGCCCAGTTGGAAGTGAGATGGACCGCGATGGTCCCCGACCCGCCATCGTCCACCCGCAGCAGCAGTGCAACCGCCACCAGCAGCCCGGCCAGCGTCGCCAGGATGTTCAGCAGCGAGCCGAGCCGCCGCTGCGCGTCGGTGGCCAGCAGCAGCGCGGCCGCCGACAGCAGCGGCAGCACCACCGGCACCACGGCGAGGGGCAGGACTGCGCTCACGGGTCGCCACGCTCCCCGTCGACATGGTCGGTGCCGCTGAAGCCGCGTGAGGCCAGCAGCACCACCAGGAACAGCGCGGTGGTGGCGAAGCCGATCACGATGGCGGTCAGCACCAGCGCCTGCGGCATCGGGTCGCTGTAATGGGCCAGCGTGGCCTCGCGCCCGGCGGCGACGATCGGCGGCTGGTCCACCGTCAGGCTGCCCATGCTGAAGATGAACAGGTTGACCGCATACGACAGCAGGGTCAGGCCCATCACCACCTGGAAAGTGCGCGGGCGCAGCAGCAGCCACACCCCGGCCCCGCCGAGCACGCCGATCACCAGCGCCAGCACCACTTCCATCAGCTGTTCTCCCGGGTAGGCGCCGCCGGCGGCGTCGAAGGCCGGTGTGCGCGTATCGACTGGTGCGCCAGCGCGGTCAGGATCAGCAACGTCGCGCCCAGCACCACCGCCGCCACCGCGAGGTCGAAGAAGGTCGCGCTGGGCAGGTGCAGTTCGCCCAGCAGCGGCACGCTGACGTGTGCGGTATGGCTGGTCAGGAACGGATAACCGAACACCAGCGCGCCGAGCCCGGTGGTCGCGGCCAGCAGCAGGCCGAGCGCGATCCAGCGCGCCGGCCGCACGCTGGCATGCGCTTCGACCCAGCGCGTGCCGGAGGCCAGGTATTGCATCAGCAGTGCGATCGCCACCACCAGGCCGGCGACGAAGCCGCCGCCCGGTTCGTTGTGCCCGCGCAGGAAGAAATGCATGGCCACCACCAGCGCCACCGGCAGCAGCAGCCGGGCGATGACGGCGGGCACCAGCAGGTAGCCGCGCGCGACCGGGTCCGCGCGCCCGGTCTTCACCAGGTCGGTGCCGTGCTCGATCGAGGTTGCCCGCTGCTGGCGCGGCTCGGCCACGCTCTCGGCCGGCGGGCGGAAGCGGCGCAGCAGCGCGAACACGCACAGCGCGACCGCCGCGAGCACGGTGATTTCGCCGAGGGTGTCGAAGGCGCGGAAATCCACCAGCATCACGTTCACCACGTTGGCGCCACCGCCGCCGGGCAGCGCGTTCTGCAGGAAGAACGGCGAGATGCTGTTGGGCGCCGGCCGGGTGAGGAAGGCGAACGACAGCACCGCCAGGCCGCCGCCCGCGGCCACCGCCAGCAGCAGGTCGCGCCCGCGCCGCGCGCGGTCGCGCCAGTCCTGCCGCTCGGCCAGGTCCTCGCGCCGCATCGGCAGCCAGCGCAGGCCGAGCAGGAACAGGGTGGTGGTCACCACCTCCACCACCATCTGGGTCAGCGCCAGGTCCGGCGCCGAGAACCAGGCGAAGGTCAGGCAGGTCACCAGCCCGGCGCCGCCCATCAGGCTGACCGCGACCAGCCGGTGGTACTTCGCCAGCGCGGCCGCGCCCAGCGCGCAGACGATGCCGACCGCCCACAGCAGCACGAACACCTGGGTCGCCGGCAGCCGCGGGCGATCGCCCCAGGCCAGCGGGAAGCCGCGCGCGCCCAGCGACGCCAGCACGATGGCGATCGCGATCACCATGAACAGCTGCGGCTGCAGCCGACGCGTGCCCGCCAGCGCCAGCACCCGCCGCGCGCCGCGGGTGACGCCCAGCAGCACCGATTCGAACACCTGGCGGCCGCTCCAGCGCGCCAGCAGCGGCGGGTTCTGCAATCCCCCCGCTGCCCGCCGCGTCCGCAGCCAGCGGTACAGCGCGATGCCGCCGCCGACCGCCACGACACTCATCAGCAGCGGCTGGTTGAACCCGTGCCAGACCGCCAGGCTGTAGTCCGGCAGCACCCCGCCCACCACCGGCCGCGCCGCCGCCGCCAGCACCGGTCCCACCACCAGCGCCGGCGCGATGCCGACCGCCAGGCAGACCAGCACCAGGAACAGGATCGGCGTGCGCATCCAGCGTGGCGCTTCCTCCGGCACCCGCGGCAGTCCGGTCGCCACCGGGCCGAAGAAGATGCCGTAGCCGAAGCGCAGCGAGTACACCACCGCGAACGCCGAGGCCACCATCGCCAGCACCGGCAATCCCCATTCCACCAGCGGATGCGCGGACAGGAACACGGTTTCGGCGAAGAACATCTCCTTCGACAGGAAGCCGTTCAGCAGCGGCACACCGGCCATCGCCGCGCTCGCCACCAGCGCCAGGATCCCGGTGCGCGGCATGCGGTGGATCAACCCGCTGAGGCGGCGGGTGTCGCGGGTCCCGGTTTCGTGGTCGACGATGCCGGCGGCCATGAACAGCGAGGCCTTGAAGGTCGCGTGGTTCATGATGTGGAACACGCCCGCCACCGCCGCCAGCGGGCTGTTCAGGCCCAGCAGCAGGGTGATCAGGCCGAGGTGGCTGATGGTCGAATAGGCCAGCACCCGCTTGAGGTCGTGCTGGAACATCGCCACGTAGGCGCCCAGCAGCAGGGTGATGGCGCCGGCGCCGCCGACCAGCCAGAACCACCATTCGGTGCCCGACAGCACCGGCCAGAAGCGCGCCAGCAGGAACACGCCGGCCTTCACCATCGTCGCCGAATGCAGGTAGGCGGACACCGGCGTCGGCGCCACCATCGCCCGCGGCAGCCAGAAGTGGAACGGGAACTGCGCGCTCTTGGTCAGCGCGCCGACCAGCACCAGGCACAGCATCGCCGGATACCAGGGATGGGCGCGGATGCGGTCGCCGGCGGCGAGCACCGCGTCGATGTCGTGGCTGCCGACGATCTGTCCCAGCAGCAGCGCGCCGACGAACAGGCCCAGCCCGCCGGCGCCGGTCACCACCAGCGCCATGCGCGCGCCGCGCTGGGCGTCGGTGCGGTGGTGCCAGTAGCCGATGAGCAGGAACGAGACCAGGCTGGTCAGCTCCCAGAACACCACCAGCTGCAGCAGGTTGCCGGACACCACCACCCCGAGCATCGCGCCCATGAACGCCAGGAACAGGCCGTAGAAGCGCGCCGCGGGATCGTCCGGCGACATGTAGTAGCGCGCGTACAGCGAGACCAGCGCGCCGATCACGGTGACGGTGACCGCGAACATCCACGCGAAGCCGTCGATGCGGATCGCGAGGTCCAGCCCGAGCGACGGCACCCACGGGATGGTTTCGCGGATCACGCCGCCGTCGCGGATCTCCGGGAACAGGCCCAGCAGCCAGACCGCGGCGATGGTCGACACCGCCCCGGCCACGCCCGCCTGCGCGTTGCGCGCACCGGTCGGCAGCAGCAGGGTCAGCAGGCTGCCGAGGAAGGGCAGGCACAGCAGCAGGCTCAACGACACGGCGTCGGCCTTCCCGCCGTCGCGCGCGGCAGCCCACGCACGCCTCGCTGCTTTCGGACCGCCGCCGCCATCAGCCTGCGCTGCGGCGCACGCCGCGCACGACCAGGATGTCGCCCGGGATCCCACCCAGGATCGGCCGGGAGACGCCGACCACCGCATCGAACAGCAGCCCGCGCGGATGCGCGCCGATCACGGTCAGGTCGATGTCGTGTTCCTCGACGTGGCGGCGCATCGCCACCGCCGCCACCCCGGATGCCACCAGCAACCGGACCGCCTGCCGGCGCGGCTCCGGCAGGTCGGCCGCGTCCAGTTCCGCGCGCAGCCGCGCCATGTGCTCCGCGGCCCAGGCCTCGCTCGCGCCGGAGTCCTCCAGCAGGCCGGCATACGGCATCACCCACGCATGCATCAGTGCGATCGTCGCCTGCGGGAACAGGTGGGCGCCCACCACCAGCGCCTGCCGCGCCTCCTCGGTGAAATCGGTGCCAACCAGCAGCGAGCAGTAGGGACCAAGCGGGCGCTCGCGCACCACCAGCACCGAGGCCGGCGATTTGCGCACCACGCGCTCCAGCGTGCTCTCCACCAGGCTGAATGCGCTGCGGCCCTCGCCCAGGACCACCAGGTCGCAGTCCTCGCGCTCCGCCACCGCCAGGATCGCGGCCGCCGCGGTACCTGCCTCGACGTGGGCCCGGGCAGGCAGGTCGATATGTTCCGCAAGCGCGCGCAATCGCCGCGCCGCAGTCGCCTCGAGATCGGGGTACTGGCTGAGGTAGCGCCGCTCGTCGACACCTGCCGGCACCACCGGCGGCGGGGTCTCCACCGCGTGCACCAGATGCAGTTCTGCGTCCCACGTGCGCGCCAGCTGCGCGGCGCGATCCAGCGCGCGGTCGCCGCGACTGCTGAGATCCGTTGCCAGCAACAGACGCCGCGGTGGCGCACCGGACAGCAAGCGTTCGGTCATGCGTCCTCCGGAACGACGGGGTCATGCCCGCCATCGCCATCATCGGCGCAAACGCCGGCGATGGCCATATCCACCGGCGTCGCAGGAGCGTTCCATCGGTGGGTCCGGCTGCAAAAACCGGCCAGTCAAGCAGGCGTCCGGCGATGCGATGTCACCATCGCATCGCCGGACGCCGCCGGCCAGACAATGCCATGCCGGCGCCCCGCCATTGCGGCAATGCGAAGGCGACCGGGGCGTCAGCGCGCTACACCTGCACCGTCTTCCAGCGCCCGCGGCTGAACAGCCACAGGGTGAACAGGCCCACCGAGGTCTCGGACACGAACACCGCCCAGAACACGCCGGTGGAGCCGTGCTGCAGGTGCAGCGCCAGCAGCCAGGCCAGCGGGATCTGGACCAGCCAGAAGAACACCACGTTGATCCAGGTGGGCGTGGCGGTGTCGCCGGCGCCGTTGAAGGCCTGCACGCTGACCATCCACCAGCCGTACACGAACAGCGAATACGACAGGATGCGCAGCCACTCGCCGCCGATCGCCACCACCTGCGCATCGCCGCTGAAGAAGCCGACCAGCTCGCGCGGCAGCAGGAAGAACAGCAGCGCGATGCACAGCAGGTAGCCCATGTTGTAGCGGCCGATCTGCCACACCGCGGCTTCGGCGCGCTCCGGCCGGGTGGCGCCCAGGTTCTGCCCCACCAGCGTGGCGGCGGCGTTGGACATGCCCCAGGCCGGCATCATGGTGAACATCATCACCCGGATGGCAATCGTGGCGCCGGCCACCGCCTCGCTGCCGATGCTCGCGAGGATGCGCATCAGGAAGATCCACGAGGTCATCGACACGAGCATCTGGCCCACGCCGCCCAGCGAGGTGCGCACGATCTGCCAGACCACGCCGGCGCGCCAGGCCAGCTGCGCCGCCTGCAGGCGGATGTGCTTGCCGCCGTGGAACAGGATCCACAGCTGCAGCAGCACGCCCGTGCCGCGTCCGATGGTGGTGGCGATGGCCGCGCCCTCCACGCCGAACGCAGGCACCGGGCCCCAGCCGAAGATCAGCAGCGGGTCCAGCAGGATGTTCAACCCGTTGGCCACCCACAGCACGCGCATGGCGATGGCGGCGTCGCCGGCGCCGCGGAAGATCGCGTTGATCACGAACAGCAGCAGGATCACCACGTTGCCGCCCAGCATCCACTGCATGTAGCCAACGCCGTGCTGCAGCGTCCACGCGTCCGCGCCCATCAGCGCCAGCAGCTCCCGCGCCCACACGACGCCGGCGATGGCGAAGGGCACCGAAGCCAGTACCGCGATCCACAGCGCCTGGGCCGCGGTGACCGAGGCCTCCTCCGACGCGCCTTCGCCCACCCGCCGCGCCACCAGCGCGGTGATGCCCATCGCCAGGCCCATCGCGATGGAATAGAGCAGGAACAGGTAGCTCTCGGTCAGCCCTACCGTGGCCACCGCCGAAGGCCCCAGCTTGGCCACGAAGAAGATGTCCACCACCGCGAAGGTGGACTCCAGCACCAGCTCCAGCACCATCGGCACCGCCAGCAGGAACACCGCACGCCGCAGCGGGATGCGCGTGTAGTCGGCGCTGGTGCCGCGGATGGCATCGCGCAGGCCGGCCCACAGCGATTCGGGCGGGGCGGCGGCGAGGCTGTCGGGCGTCGGCGTCGGCTGCATAGGGGGCTCCCGTGGTGTGGCGATCCTACCTGCGACGGATGACGGCGCGGCGAATCGACACGGGCTAGATCCGTGCCCTGTGGGTAGGGCGCTGCAGCCTCCGCACGGAATGGTGGTTGGCGGGCGCCGTATCATGGACGGGCAACCCCCGGACAAGACATGCGCGATGGCCAAGGCGAATCCCCTGCAGGAACAGCTGCTCAAGGCAGGACTGGTGAAGAAGTCGAAGGTGGCCGCGGTGGCGCGCGAGCAGCACGTGGCCCGGCACGCCAAGGCGCAGGCCGCGCCCAGCGCAGCCACGCTGGAAGCCGAACGCGCGCGTGCCGAAAAGGCGGAGCGCGACCGCGCGCTGGAGCGCGAGCGCAAGACGCAGGCGCAGGCGGCGGAGCTGCGCGCGCAGGCGCGACAGATCATCCACGACCGCAAGCTGGCCGCGGCCGGCGAGATCGAATACCGCTTCACCGTCGATGCCGCCATCCGCACCGTGCTGGTCAACGACGACCAGCGCAAAAAACTGGCGGCCGGGGCGCTGGTCATCGTCCGAGTGGGCGAGGGTTTCGCCCTGCTGCCGCGCGCCGCCGCCGACAAGGTGCGCGAACGCGACGCCGGCATGATCGTGCTGGACCACGGCCTGTCCGCGGACGCCGAACCCGCCACCGCCAGTTCCGAGGACGACGCCTACTACGCGCAGTTCCAGGTGCCCGACGACCTGGTCTGGTAGCGCCGGGCGCCGCTCGCGCCGATCAGAGCTGCGAGCGCAGCGGCCGGATGAACTTCTCCACCAGCTTTTCCTTCAGCGGCCGGCGCTCCCACATCTCGTGGGTGTAGAGCACGGTGTGCTTCAGGTCGTCCTCGAACACTTTCGTCATGCGCGCGGCGAAACCGGCGTCGTAGACGTTGAGGCTGGCTTCGTCGTTGAGACGGAAGCTGCGCACGTCGAAGTTGGTGGAACCCACCGACACCATCAGCCCGTCCACGATCAGCAGCTTGTTGTGCATCATCGTCGGCTGGTACTCGTGGATCTCCACGCCCGCCAGCAGCAAGTCGCCCCATTGCGCGCGTGACGCCAGCCGCACGGTGTCGGAATCGATGAACTTGCCTGGCACCACCACCCGCACGCGCACGCCGCGCTGCCGCGCCGCCAGCAGCGCCTTCATGATCAGCGGGTCGGGCACGAAGTAGGCGGCCTGCAGGTCGATGCTGCGCTCCGACGCGGCAATCGCCATCAGGTACATCAGGTGCATGGATTCGCTGCCGCCGGCGGGCGAGGCCACGAACACGTGCGCATCGGTGTCGCCCACCCGCTGCTGCGGCGGGAAGTAGCCCTCGCCGTTCAGCACCACCCCGGTGGTCTTGATCCAGTTGTCGTTGAACGCCGCCTGCATCTGCGCCACCACCGGGCCTTCGATGCGGAAGTGCAGGTCGCGCCAGTGCTTCGGGTCCTGCGCGTGGCCGGACCACAGGTCGGCGATGCCCACGCCGCCGGTAAACCCGATCTTGCCGTCCACCACCAGCAGCTTGCGGTGGGTGCGGTTGTTGAGGCGGGTGATGTTGTACCAGTGCAGCGGCCGGTACTGGTGCAGCTCCACGCCGGCATCGCGCATCCGCTGGATCAGCGCATCCTCCATCTTGATGCTGCCGGCCCAGTCCACCATCACCTTCACCGCCACCCCGCTGCGGGCGCGCTCCGACAGCGCCTCGGCGAACTGGCGGCCAACCTCGCCCGACCAGTAGATGTAGGTTTCCAGGGTGATGGTGCGCTGCGCCGCGCGGATGGCGGCCAGCATCGCGGGGAAGATCTCGTCGCCGTTCTGCAGGTCGTCGATGTGGTTGCCCGGCACGATGCCCGGCCCCAGCATCACCCCCATCTCGCGGCGGAACTGCGGGTCGGCCACCGCATAGCGGTGCTCCAGCTTGCGCTCCAACGCCTTCTCAGGGGTCTTGAAGTTGGCGGCCAGCACGATCGCCAGCACGGTCAGCAGCACGGTGGTGATGACGGCCCAGATCATGGACTTGCGGCTCCAGCGTCGCGGCATTGGCTCGATTCGCTATGCACGAATGCGGCGCACAGCATCGCGGGGGCCGGTTCAGGATCGTGTGAACGCCCCTTCGCCCGACCCCGGCGTGAGGAAGAACGGCAGCGGAACCAGCTCCACCGCCCAGCCGCCGGCCTCGCCGATCTGCGCGGCCGCCTGCACGCGCGGCGCCGGATCGGCGATAATTCCTGTACCCGCGGGTTCAATCGCTTCGCTCCCCGTTCAGCCTGCGCCCCGCAACCTGTGCCGCCCCGCGCCTGCGCGGATCGCATTGCCGTCCGCCCCGAATCCGGTTTCCCCCATGACCGAACCGTCCGCCACCGCCGTGCGCCTGTCGTCCGTTCGCCTTGATCGCGGCGGGCGGACCATCCTGCACGGGCTGGACTTGGCCATCCCGCAGGGCAGCATGACCGCGGTGCTGGGCCCGTCCGGCACCGGCAAGTCCACCCTGCTGGCGGCGATCACCGGCGAACTGGTGCCCACCGCCGGCCGCGTGGAGGTGTTCGGCGCGGAGGTGCCGCGCGCGCCGCGCGCGCTGCTGGACATGCGCAAGGGCCTGGGCGTGCTGCTGCAGGGCAATGGCCTGCTCACCGACTTGAGCGTGGCCGAGAACGTGGCGCTGCCGCTGCGCGCGCATGCGCGCCTGCCGGAACCGGTGTTGCAGCGGCTGGTGGAGATGAAGCTGGACGCGGTGGGCCTGCGCGCCGCCGCCAATCTGTTCCCGCGCGAGCTGTCCGGCGGCATGGCCCGCCGCGCCGCGCTGGCGCGCGCGCTGGCGCTGGACCCGCCGCTGCTGCTCTGCGACGAGCCGCTGACCGGGCTGGACCCGATCGCCAGCGGCGTGATCATGAGCCTGCTGCGGCGCCTCAACCAGACCTTGGGGCTGACCTGCATCGTGGTCAGCCACCACGTGCGCGAAACCCTGCCGGTCTGCGACCAGGCGGTGGTCATCGCCAACGGCACCATCATGTTCGACGGCGCCCCGGATGCACTGCAGGCCAGCACAGATCCGCTGCTGCGGCAGTTCCTGGACGGCGCGCCCGACGGCCCGATCGCGTTCGAAAGCGCGCCGCGGCAGGAGGCTGCCTGATGCCCGTGGTCGCCTCGATGCGTTCGCTCGGCCGTGCCGGGCTGTTCTCGCTGTCGGTGCTGCGCGCCTCGCGCCCCAGCGCCGACTTCCTGGCCGAGCTGGTCAAGGAGATCTACAAGGTCGGCGCGCGCTCGCTGCCGATCATCGCCGTGGGCGGCGCCTTCGTCGGCCTGGTGCTGACCCTGCAGGGCTACCGCACGCTGCAGACCTTCGGCGCTTCGGACGCGCTGTCCACCCTGTTGGGGCTGTCGCTGTACCGCGAGCTGGGCCCGGTGCTGACCGCGCTGCTGTTCATCGGCCGCGCCGGCAGTTCGATCTCGGCCGAGCTGGGGCTGATGCGCGCCACCGACCAGATCAAGGCGCTGGAGCTGATGGCGATCGATCCGCTGGCCAAGGCGGTGGCGCCGCGCTTCTGGGCGGCGGTGCTGTGCGTGCCGCTGCTGACCGGCTTCTTCTGCTCGCTGGCGATCGCCGCCAGCTGGTTCGAGGCGGTGCGCATCCTCGGCCTGGACAACGGCACCTTCTGGTCGGCCCTGCAGAACAGCGTGGATGCGTGGGACGACTTCGGCGTGGCCCTGCTGAAATCGGCCGTGTTCGGCGGCACCGCGGCGCTGGTGGCCTCGCACTCGGGCTTCCACGCCGAACCCACCATCGAGGGCACCTCGGTGGCCACCACCCGCGCGGTGGTGAACGCCTCGCTGCTGGTGCTGATGCTGAATTTCGTGATGTCCGCGCTGCTGTTCCAGTAATCCATTCCCATGCCCCCCGCACATCGCGCGGGGTTCAACGCAACACCGGGGCGCTGCCGAGGCCCCGCACGTTTGGACAGAGGTAGATCAATGGCAATCCGTGGCCCCAGGCTCGAATTCGCGGTCGGTGCGTTCCTGCTGCTGGCGCTGGCATCGCTGCTGGTACTGGCCTTCGCCTCGACCAACCGCCAGTTCGGCGGCGGTGGCGACACCTACCCGCTGACCGCGCGCTTCTCCACCCTCGGCCAGCTGCGCCTGCAGGCGCCGGTGCGGATCGGCGGCGTGGCGGTGGGGCGGGTGGCGAAGATCGACCTCGACCCCAAGCGTTTCGACGCGGTGGTGACGCTGGACATCGACCGCCGCTACCAGCTGCCCGCCGACACCTCCGCCGGCATCTTCACCAGCGGCCTGCTGGGCGAAAGCTACGTCGGCCTGCAGCCGGGCGGCGACCCGGAGAACCTCAAGTCCGGCGAGGAAATCGCCTACACCCAGCCGGCGGTGGATCTGATCCAGCTTGCCGGCAAGTACATGTTCGGCGGCGGCAGCGCGTCCGCGCCCGCCGACGCCAACAGCACCACCACCCCGTCCCCCACGGAAGCCACTCCATGAAGTCCCTGATCCTGTCCCTGTCGATCGCCCTGGCCGCCCCGCTGCTGGTCACCGCGCCGCTGCCCGCCCAGGCGCAGCAGGCCGCCGCCACCCCGGGCCAGCAGGTGGTCGCCAACGGCGCCCGCATCCTCACCACCCTGCAGCAGCGCCGCGCCGAGTTCCGCAAGAACCCGGCCGCCCTGCGCAGCTTCATCGATGCCGAACTGCGCGGCAGCTTCGACAGCCTGTACGCCGCCCGGCTGGTGCTGGGCGCGCACGGCCGCGGCGCCAGCGAGGCCGACATCAAGCTGTTCGCCGACGCCATGGTGGACAACCTGATGCAGCGCTACGGCACCGCCCTGCTCGACTTCGAAGGCAAGCCGCGGCTGCGCCTGAAGGGCGAGACCGCGCTGCCGGGCGGGCGCGGCGTGAAGGTCTCCACCGAGCTGCTGCGCGACAACGGCGCGCCGGTGCCGGTGGACTACCTGGTCCGCAACAACGGCGGCTGGAAGATCTTCGACGTGATGATCGAGGGCGTGTCCTACGTGCAGACCTTCCGCGGCCAGTTCGACAGCCCGCTGCGGCAGAAGGGCATCGCCCAGGTCGCCGCCGACCTGCGCAGCGGCAGCCTCAAGGCCAGCAGCGGCAATGGCAGCCGCTGAGCCCGCCGCGGAGCGTGCGGGCCCGTTGCTGCGCCTGCGCGGCCGGCTGGACCGCGCCAGCGTGGCCGGCCTGTGGCCGCAGGCGCTGCGCATGCTCGATGGCGCGCAGGGCCTCGACCTTCATGCGGTCGAGGCGCTCGACAGCGCCGGCCTGGCCCTGCTGGCGGAGTTGGTGGACCGCCTGCCGCGCGAAACGCGGCGCATCGAAGGCCAACCGCCCGGGCTGGCCGGCCTGTGCGCCGCCTACCGTATGAACGCGGAGCTGATCCGCTCGGAAGGAACCGTATGAAACCCCTGCTTGCCGGCGCCACCGTTGGCCTGCTGCTTGCCACCGCCGGCTGCGCCACCCACTCCCCGCCCGCAGCCGACGCCATGCCGGCGGAGGCCATCGTCGGCGGAGAGGTTGCGCCGCTGCCGGCTGGCGAGGTCGCGCCGCCACAGGCGGCGACTGAACCCGCGACCACCGAACCCGCGACCACCGAACCCGCGCCCGAAGCAAGCGACGCCGCCGCCGCGCCAGTGGCGTCGACCGATGCGGCTGCGGCCTCCACCGACACCGGCGGGACCACCGCGAGTGACGAAGATTTCGCCGCGATCTACGGCGAGGACGCCAGCACCGGCACCGAGGGCGGCGACCGGTTCGCCGCACTCGACCCGTGGGAACCGATGAACCGCCGCGTGCACGCGTTCAACAGCGCCATCGACCAGGGCTTCATGCGCCCGCTGGCGCGCGGCTACGTGAGGGTCGTGCCTGCGCCGGTGCGCACCGGGGTCAGCAACTTCTTCGACAACCTCAGTGCCCCGCTGGCATTCGGCAACCTGCTGCTGCAGGGCCGCCCGCGCGAGTCGGTGGAAACGCTGGGGCGGTTCCTGGTGAATACCGTCGCTGGCCTCGGCGGGTTGTTCGACCCGGCCACCAAGGCGCTGAAAATGCACCGCCACGGCGCCGACTTCGGCCGCACGCTGGCGCGCTGGGGCTGGCGCGAGTCGCGCTACCTGGAGCTGCCCTTCCTCGGCCCGCGCACGTTGCGCGATGCGGTGGGTGCGTTCGGCGATACCTCGATGGCGCCGATGACCTATGTCGAGCACGACCGCACCCGGGTGTCGCTGGAGGCGCTGTGGCTGGTGGACGTGCGCTCCGCCCTGCTGTCGCTGGACGAACTGCGTGATGCCGCGCCGGATGAGTACGTGCTGACCCGCGATGCCTGGCTGGCGCGCCGCCGCTATCTGGTGGAGGCCGATCGCAGCGAGCGCGACGAAGGCAACGAATCGCTGCCCGCCTACCTGATGGAAGCCGAGCCCGCGCCGTCGCGTCCCTGAGCGGTGTGCGCCGTTACAGGTGGCGCAGCGTGTCGCGCAGCTGCGACAGGCAGCGCCGGCTGACCTCCAGCGGTGTCGCCACGTTGCGCAGCACGGCATGCACCTGGCCGTCTGGCGCGCGCTGCAACTCGACGATCTCGTCGCGGGCCACCAGGCAGTTGCGGTGGATGCGGATGAAGCGGGTGGGGAACTCCGCCTCCAGCGACTTCAGCGATTCCTCGATCAGGTCCTCGCCGCGGGCGTGGTGCACCACCACGTACTTCTCATCGGCCTGCAGGTAGCGGATGTCCTCGATCGCGATCAGCCGCAGGCTGCCGCGCAGGCGCGCGCACAGGTGACTGCGCGGCGGGCCCGCCGGTGCCCCGTCCTGCTGGCGCGCGCGCCCGGCGAGGAAGGTGCGCACCTTGTCCAGCGCCGCGGCCAGGCGTTCGCCGCGCACCGGCTTGACCAGGTAGTCCAGCGCCTGCGCTTCGAACGCCGACAGTGCATGCGCGTCGAACGCGGTACAGAACACGATGGCCGGCCGCGACTGCAGCGCACCCAGCCGGCGCGCGGTCTCCAATCCGTCGATACCGGGCATGGTGATGTCCAGCAACACCAGCTCCGGGGCCTCGGCGTCACAGGCCGCCAGCGCCGTCTCGCCGTCGCCGGCCTCGCCGATCACCTGCACGCCCGGTTGCGCCTCCAGCAGCGCGCGCAGCCGCGCCCGTGCCAGCGGCTCGTCATCGACGATCAGCACGCGCAACGTGGTTGCGGTCATGGCGTGTCTCTCCCCGGCAGCGCCCGGCCCTGCCGGCGATGGTAGCCGCGCCGCGCGGGGCGCGTCACCTCAGCCGGCGGCCAGGCGCGCCCCCATCCAGTCGGCCAGGTCGGCGATCTCTTCGGCGCAGACCTGGTGCTGCATCGGGTAACGCCGCCAGTGCGCGTCGAAGCCGAAGCCGCGCAGCGCCTGCATCCCGGCTTCGCCGGCCGCCACCGCCACCACCGGGTCGAAGCTGCCGTGCGCCATGAACAGCGGCTGCGTGGCGGCCCGTGGCTGCAGCCGCTGCTGCGCCAGCGCCAGCGGCATCGGCAGGTAGGTGGACAGCGCGATCAGCCCGGCCAGCGGCTGCGTGCGCGCCAGACCGGCCGCCAGCGTGATCGCGCCACCCTGCGAGAAGCCGGCCAGCAGCAACCGCTGCGGCGGGATGCCGCGCTCGGCTTCGCGCGCGATCAGCGCGTCCACCTGCGCCACCGATTCGTCCACGCCCTGCAGGTCGGCGCGGTTGGCCAGGTCGAAGTCGCGGATGTCGTACCAGGCCCGCATCCGCGCGCCGCCGTTGATGGTGACCGCGCGCACCGGCGCATGCGGGAACACGAAGCGCAGCGCCGGCCAGTCGCGGCGCACCAGTTCGGGCACGATCGGTGAGAAGTCGTGGCCGTCGGCGCCGAGGCCGTGCAGCCACAGCACGCTCCACTGCGGGTTCGGGCCGGTTTCGTGTTCGACGGTGTCCAGCAGCATGCGCGGCTCCAGCGAAGGGTGGCCGCGCATTATGCCGGCCGCGCCCGCCGGGCCCACGGTCGCGCCCGCCGGTGCGGCGTTAGCGGGAGCCGGCGCCCGCCACCGTGGCCGCGCGCGCTTCGCGCTCCAGCGCCGCCTGCGTCATCGAGCCGTCGGCGAACGCGGCGGCGGCGGTCTGGTAGTCGCTGATCGCCTGCAGGGTCAGGGCGGGGTCTTCCGGCAGCGCCGGCTGCGCGACGTCGCGGGCATAGGCGGGGCGCAGCGTGTCCACCCTGCGATGCGGCGAGAGCTGCACCAGCCTGTCGCCGCGCAGGTAGCCCAGCAGCTGGTAGGTGCCGATGAAGGCGCGCTCGCGACCGGAGGGTTGCTGCAAGACATCCACGCCGTAGAAGCGGCTGTCGTAGTCCATGCCCAGCAGGCCCAGGAGGGTCGGCGCGATGTCGATCTGGCTGACCCTGCGATCCACCCGGCCCGGGGCCACCCGCCCGCCGGGCGCGTAGAACCATAGCGGGATCCGGTACCGGAAGGCCGGCAGCGCGGCGATGCCAGCACTGGAGGCGCAGTGGTCGGCGGTGATCACGAACAGCGTGTTGCGGAACCACGGCTTGCGGCTGGCGCGCCGCAGGAAATCACCGATTGCCCAGTCGGTGTAGGCCACCGCGCTGTCGCGCTTGCCCTGCGGCCACGGCCCGCGACCGGCCGGGAAGGTATACGGGCGGTGGTTGGAGGTGGTCATCAGGTGGGCGAAGAACGGCTTGCCGGCCTTGAAGTCGGCATCGAAATGCTGCATCGCCATGCTGTAGAGGTCTTCGTCGGCCACGCCCCAGACGTTCTCGTGGTGGATGTCCTGGTCGGGAATCTCGGTCCGGTCGTGGACGTCGTAGCCGTTGTGGCCGAAGAAGCGGTTCATGTCGTCGAACGCGCCGTAGCCGCCGTACAGGAACATCGCGTGGTAGCCCTTGCCGCGGAACACCTCCCCCAGCGTGGCCAGGCCCTCGTTGTGCTCGCGGCGGACGATGGATTCGCCCGGGGTGGGCGGGACCGACAGCGACAGCGCCTCCAGCCCGCGCACGGTGCGGGTGCCGGTGGCCCACAGGTCGGCGAGCAGCAGGCTGCGCGGGGTGAGCGCGTCCAGGTTCGGGGTCAATGAATCCTTGCGGCCATAGCTGCCGGAGTACTCCGCGGACAGGCTCTCCACGCTGATCAGCACCACGTTCATGCGCTGCTCGGGTGCGGCGTTGTGGATGCGGCGGGCAATGCCGGTGGGTCCGAAGAAGGTGGCATCGGGCGTGGCGACCTGCGCGCGCACCTGCGTCCAGGCTTCGTCGATCGGCACGGTGCGGTAGTAGCGCGGGTAGTCCAGCGAGGCGCTGCGGTACGCGGCGAAGAACTGGTAGATCCCGTTGCCCGCCAGCTCGTTGACGTAGGCGTTATCGCTGCGATCCTTCATTTCGCCGCTGACCAGCCCGGTGGCCAGCAGGCTGGCCGCCAGCCAGGCCGCCGCCACCACGCTGCGGGCCGCGAACCCGGCGCTGTCGTGGATCACCCGCCGCCAGCGGCTGGTGGCGGCGAAGGCGCCAAGGGCCAGCGCCGCCACCGCGGTCAGGATCCAGCCCACCGGGTAGGACTGGCGGATGTTGCCGATCACCTCGGTCGTGTACACGAGGTAGTCCACCGCAATGAAGTTGAAGCGGGCCTGGAACTCGTCCCAGAACGTCCATTCGGCCACCGCCACGAACAGCAGCACGAACAGCAGCAGCAAGCACAGCGCCCCTACCGCCAGCCGGCCGTGCCGGCGCAGCAGCCAGCCTGCGGGCAGCAGCCATAGCAGCAGCACCAGCGGCCAGGCGAAATACACGAAGGCCAGCAGGTCGTAGCCCAGCCCGACGCCAAATGCGTACAGCCAGGCGCCGGGTGCCGCCGGCACCCCGCTGCCGGTGGCCACCAGCAGGGCCAGCCGGGTCAAAGCGGAAATCGACAGGAAGCAGGCGGCCAGCCAGGCCAGCGGGCGGAAGCGCCCGGGGCGCGCGTCGGGGAGCGAGGTCATGCGGCCAGCCTGCGGGGGTGCCGGTAAGCGCGCCTCAGGCGAATCTCAGCCAGCCGTTAACACCCGCGGCGCCGGTGGTGGCAGGCTAATGCGATGTCCACCCCACGCCCGCCCGGCCCGCCTGCTGGCGGCTTGCGCGTCCTGCTGATCGAAGACCAGCACGATATCGCCGCCAACATCTGGGATTTCCTCGAACGCCGGGGCCACGAAGTGGACCATTGCGCCGACGGGGTTGCCGGCCTGGCGCGCGCGCTGCGCGGCGGCTTCGACGTGATCGTGCTCGACCTGGGCCTGCCGCGGCTGGACGGGCTGGCGCTGTGCCGGCGCCTGCGCGAAGCCGGCCACGGCGTGCCGGTGCTGATGCTGACGGCGCGCGACACCCTCGACGACCGCCTGCGTGGTTTCGCCGAGGGCGCGGACGATTACCTGGTCAAGCCGTTCGCGCTGCCGGAACTGGAGGCACGCATCCGCGCGGTGCAGCGGCGCGGCCGTCCGGCCGCCGGCGAAGTGGCGTATGCCGCGCTGGCCTACGATCCGCGCACGCTGACCGCGCGACGCGAGGGCCGCGCCATCCCGCTGACCCGCCTGCAGGGCGCGCTGCTGGACATGCTGCTGCGGGAAGCACCGCGAATCGTCCCGCATGCGCGCCTGATCGAAGGTGCCTGGGGCGCGGATGGCGCCGACACGGCGGCGCTGCAGACCCAGGTGTACGAACTGCGCGCGCTGGTCGACCGGCCGTTCGCGCAGCCGCTGCTGCAGTCGGTGCGTGGCGTGGGCTACCGCATCGTGGCGCCGCCGTGAGCGCGCCGCGCCCGCGCCGGCCGCTGTCGCTGCGGCAGCGGTTCGCCCTGCTGGCGACCCTGCTGGGGCTGCTGCTCGGCGGGTTGGCGTCGGTCGCCCTGCTGGCGGTCGCCGAGGACTACGAATACGTACTGGCCAACGAGATCCTGCACGGTCAGGCCGAAGACTATGGCCTGAGGCTGGCCAATCGCCTGCCGGCGCAGCTGCCGCGCACCCAGCGGCTGCGCGGCTATCGCATCGGCGATCCCGCGCTGCCGCCTGGCTACGCCGGCTTCCCGCCCGGCGTGCACGAGGATCCGCACAACGAAGAGGCGCACGTCGGCGTGTTCGATACCGCGGCAGGACGGCTGGTCTTCGTCATCGACCTCGGCGACATCGAGGCGATGGAGCGCCGCCTGCACCTGCTGGTGGCGGCCATGCTGCTGTCCTGCACCGCGCTGGCCGGCTGGCTGGGCTGGTGGCTGGCGGGGATCGCGCTGAAGCCGGTGCGCTCATTGGCCGAAGGCGTGGAGTCGCTGCCGGTGCAACCGCAGCCCACCCGGCTTGCCGCCGCGGTCAGCGATGACGACCTCGGCCGGCTGGCGCGCGCCATCGATGGCTACCAGGCGCGCCTGGTCGATGCCGACGCCCGTGAGCAGGCATTCCTGGCCGATGCCAGCCACGAACTGCGCACCCCGCTGGCGGTGATCCAGGGCGTGGCCGAGGTGCTGCTGGACGACGATGGCGCATCGCCGGCCCAGCGCGCCCGCCATGCGCGCCTGGCGCGCGGCGTAGGCGATATGCACCGTCTGCTGGAAGCCATGCTAGCCGCGGCGCGGCGGCGGCCGCTGCAGCTCGAAACCATCGCGGCCGCACCGTTGTTGCGGGAGGCGGCTGCCATCGCGCTGGCCGGCAAACCCGGCATCACCGCAAGCATCGACGCCGATGGCGATCTGCACACCGCGCCGCGTGAAGCCGTGCTGCTCGTTGCCGGGCTTGCGCGCAAACTCGCGCAGCCGCGCACCGAAGCCAGCCTGGAGCTGGTGCTGGAATCTGGCCAAATCGTCCTGCGCATGACGCCGGAAGACGCCGACGCCAATGCTGCGACGGCGCTGCGTGCGGACACCGGCACCGGCTCAGCCCTGCTCGACCGGCTGGCGCAGCGGCTGGGCTGGCAGGTGGCGTTCGACGGAAGTGCGCGAGTGTGCGTGGAACTAAACTCTGACCCTGCGGTTAAAGCATAGCTTGGCCGCAATTCAGCCAGTCACATCTCGGTGCGCTGCAAGAGACGACATGTTTTCCGCAACGGGGAGTGACATGCCTGGCGTCCCTATCCGTATGCCTTCCGTGCTGGCCAAGGCCAGAGACGATCATGCCGCCACGCTTGCATTTGACAACGTCCCTGAAGACTTTGACGTCGACACGCGGCTTCAAGGGTGGCTGCGCCTTCCACCCCCGCCCTTGGCGGCGTCCGTCCGATGGATTTGCTCGGGCCACGGAGTGGAATTGAACTTATTCCAAGACTCTTGGGGAGCTTTATGAGCAGTTCGTATCAGTGACTGCAGGGTGTCCTTTGGAATCAAACGGCCGACGATTCGCTGGTGGGCGCTGCGATGCGCGATGCGAGGTCATCCCGCATGAGCACCAGTTCCTTGTCGAGTTCGGCGCGGCGCGTAATGCCGTCGCGGTGGATCTGTCGGACTTCCTCGATGGTCTTGACCAGTTCGTCGTTGACGTGGCGGAGGGTTTCAATGTCGATCACGGAGCGCTGGTTGGCCTTGGCAGTCTCCACGGACGTGGCATGCACGAGTTCCGCATTGCGCCGCATGATCTCGTTGGTCGCATCGTCGATCGAAGTGGCCAGCTCGGCGGCGCGCTTCTGATCCGCCAGCGACAGCTGGATCGCGAACTGGTTGCGCCACATCGGGATGGTGACGTCACGCACCGCGCTGAACTTCTCGATCAGCTGGATGGCATTGGCCTGGATGAGCCGGATCATCGGCAACGTCTGGACCGCGGCATGCTGCAGGACGTGCAGGTCGGACACCCGCTTGTCGATCAGCCGGATCGCGGTGTCCAAGGTGGCGCGCTGCTCGCGTCCCTCCGGGTCCTCGCGCCCGGCGAGGGCGGCAAGCTGCTCCTGAAGCTCGGCCAGCCGGATGCGGCCGGCGGCGATGTGCACGCCGAGATCGTGGCGCTCTTGGAGCACGAGGTCGTACATGCGGTCGTATTCGCCGACACGCTGCTGCTGCATGGCCTGGGTCTTGCCGACCTCCGCGAGCAACTGGTCGATCTGGGCGTTGCTGCTGCTGTAGCGCTGGACGAGCTCACCCTTGGCGCGCTTCATGCGGTCGATCAGGGGCCCAAGGACAGGGACCTTCGACTTTTCCTTGAACCCGTCCAGGTTGAGGCTGCGGGCGATGCGAACGATCTCGCCCAGCTTGGCACCACTGGCTTCGAGATCGGTGTTGCGCACCTTGTCGAGCAGCTGGGTCGAATACTGGCTGGTCCTGGACGCAGCCGACTTGCCGTACTGGTGGAGATTGCCCGGCTTGAGATCCTGCAGTGCCTTGGCTGCCTCGAGGATGCCGTCGGTGTCCTCCGGCTTGAGGCCCAGGTCGACCAGCATCTGGTCGGTCAAGGTCGCCGGGACGAGGTTGGATTCGGTCGAGGTCATGGCGCTGCTCCTGTTGGCGTTACGGTGCCGGCTTTGCGGCGTGGCCAGGGGGGTCGATTGCGGCAATGGCGGCTTGCGCCATCGTTCTAGCGTTTGCGAGCGTCTTCTCCAGCGCGGCGGCGTTGCGCACGCCGGCTTGCTGGTCGATCACGAGTTTGCAGTGCGTCGCCAGATCATTGATGAGGCCGGCGGCGACCTGTTGGCCCTGCCGGGTCGACTCCATCTGCTGACGCCCGAGTTGACCGATCATCGCAATTTTCACCAGGTGCGCCTTGCGGGCGTCAATGGCGGCGGCAAGCGGCGGCGCGATGCCTGTCTGTTTGCCGAGGCCATCGAGCTGCTGCACCGCAGCTTCCAGCTGGTGGTGGGCGGCAATGAGGCGCGGCAAGGCACCTTCCAGTGCCTTGGCGAAGGCCAATCCGGACTGGACGGCCCTGTGCGCCTGGTGCACCAACGGGATCATCTGTTCGCGCAGGGCGGCGGCGTGGGCGGAGAACGTGATGTCCCTGCCCAGCAGGCGCCCGATGAAGCCCGTCCGGCGGGCGATTGCCTTCTGGTCGTGGGCGATCATGGCCGTCTGCAGGGCCTCCAGCGCCGCGACCTGCTCCTCGGACGGGTTGGCTTGCAGCGCGGACAGGGCGTCGTGGACGCTGGCCACGGCGCCTTCCCCGATTGCCTGGACGTGTTCGATGGTGAGGATCATTCCGGCGAGGTGCCCGGCGGGGTCTCATGCCGGAACCGCAGGTTCGCGAGCATCCGGTCGAACTCGCGCTCGCGCTTGGTCCGGACCCGGAGAGGACGACGAGGTTCACCCGTATCGTCCTCGACCGGAGCGCCTTCCTCCGGATGACCAGCAGGCGCGGCAATCTGGCCCGGGGTCGCGTCCAGCAGGTCCAGCACGGCGGCGTGGAGCATGTCCTGTCTCACCAGGGTGGCCCGCAGCACGTCGAACAGATCACTGACGAGCGCAGGGTGCGGTTCGTCGTTGCCTTCCGCGGAGGCGGTGGCTGGCGCCGGCGGTGGGGTGGCGTTGGAGATCCGGGAAAGCTCGGCCAGCAATTCCTTCCACGGCGGCGCTTGTTCCTGACCCGGTGCCGGTGCGGCGTCCGGGGTGGACAGGCCCTGCACGCCCGAGGCGATGTCTGCCAGCTGGGCGACCATGCGCTGCCCGACATCAGCATCGTCGCCACCCATCGCCTTGTTGCGGACGAAATCCGCCTTGATCTGCGCCCAGCGGGCAGCCTCGTCGGCAGTCAGGGTTCCACGCAGCTCGCCGAGCTTGAGCAGGTTTTCCTCCGCGCCGGTGGTCAGCAGCTGCGATTCGCCGCGGTAGTGGTCGGTGATCAGCTGCTGCAGCTCCGCATCATTCATCACCGGCGAGATCTTCTCCGCCAGCTTGTTCATGTTGCGGTAGCTGCCCTGGAGCTTGAAGGGGGGTTCGGTGCGGTATTTGTCCGCCTGCGCCGCGCTCAGGATGTACTGCTGGTTGACCCTGTAGACCACATCCCTTACCTGCACGAGCCGCTGCAGGACGGCAGTGATCTCGTTGATCTCTGCGGCGCTGTATGCGTGGGACAGGTTGTTCGTGGAGACGTCCTTGCCGAGCGACTTGTCGGCCAGCAGGTACAGGTCGGCCATGTCCCGGGTGGCCAGCGGGGCGAGCACGGGGTTGGAGGTCAGGCAGTTCTCGATGTAGCTGAGGAGGAACGTGGCTTCCATCCCGCCCAGCACGTCGCCCAGGTTGTAGATATCGGCACGGTTGGCCAGCATGTCCGGGATCTTGAAGACCTCGCCCGACTCCGTGTACGGATTGCCGGCCATGATCACGGCGAACTTCTTGCCGCGCATGTCGTAGGTCTTGGTCTGTCCGCGCCAGACGCCCTCGATGCGGCGTGTACCGTCGCACAGGGAGATGAATTTCTGCAGGAACTCGGGATGGGTGTGCTGGATGTCATCCACGTACAGCATCACGTTGCTGCCCATCTCCAGCGCCAGGTTGAGCTTCTCCAGCTCGCGCCGCGATGTGGCGTCCGGGGCCTGCGCGGGATCCAGCGAGCGAACACCGTGCCCGAGCGCCGGCCCATTGACCTTCATGAAGATCAGGCCCAGCCGGTTCGCCACGTACTCCATCAGGGTCGTCTTGCCGTAGCCTGGCGGGCTGATGAGCATCAACAGGCCCATGAGGTCGCTGCGCTTGCCCTCACCCACCGTGCCGATCTGCTTGGCGAGGTTGTCGCCGATCAGCGCAAGGTAGACATCGTTGATGAGCCGGTTGCGGACGAAGCTGGTCAGCGGCTTGGGCTTGAACTCCTCAAGGCGCATGGCCTCGCGCTCGCGTGCGATCACCTTGGACCGAAGCGCCTGGTAATCGCGGAATCCGGGCACGAACGTCTCGGCGTGGTGCCGGTAGCGGACATTGAAATCGTCCACGGCGACCCGCAGGCGCCCCTGCTCGATGCTCGGGTGTTGCCCCAAGAGGCCCTCGACCACGGTCGAGACCGGGGCGCTGGAGGACTCGAACTTCAGCACGTCGCGGCCGAGGAACATGGCGACTGCTTCCGGCACGAACCGGCCATCAGCATCGCCGGCCGGCAGCAGCGAGGTGATCGCCTGCGTCGCCAGCGACCACGCAGCCGCAGGGTGCTGTTCGAGGTGCTTCAGTGCACCGGTGAAGGACGTCCAGAAGGCCTTGTCAGCGCGTTTGCCCTCCAGCCTGTCGACCAGTCCGGCCGCCACGCTGCTGACGGGGAGGGCAGCGTCAGTCGCCGTGACGGACATGAGCAGGTAGTCGGCCGCTTCGTTCAGGTGCGCGCCGCCGAGGTCGTGGCTGCCGAGGGATTCATTGAGCCTGGCGATCAGGTCTGGCCGCAGGGCGGCCCGTGCCGTCGCGCCGCCGCCAAGGGCATCGATGGCGTTGGCTGCATTGATGCGGGCGGCCCAAGTCTCGCGCTCTGCTGCCGCCCAGAACGCCACGGCGAGGGCGCGGGCCTGCGGGAGGTAAACAAGGGCGCCGGCGCCCTGCTGCAGGCGAACCAGGGCCTTCAGGATCTGCGTGGCATCGGCGTCGTGGATGCCCTTTTCGTAGCCATCGCGGTAGCGGGGGGCCGCGTAGTCACGCACCAGCTTGGCCAACGCCGCCTCATCGGTCAGCGACCGCTGCAGCACCTGGGTGGTGAGACCTTCCTCGCCGCGGCGGGCGGCATCGAGCACCTGGCCGGCCAGGTACTCGCCGCGATAGAGCTGGGGCGACTCCGATTCCAGCGCGACCGGCCAGTAGTGCCGGTAGCCGTCCAGGCCTTCGTCCTGCAGCGGTTCCATGAAATCCGTGCCGGTCAGGTGCACCGTCATCGCGTCGCCGCGCTGCAGCAGGGTCAGGTCCAGGGCCTGCGTGTTGACACTGAACCGATGCCGCGGTCCCAGCTTGATGACGTTGCCGCCTTCATCGAAGAGTTCCGTGCGATCACGCATGCCCCGCACGGCCTGGTCGCGGGCGGCCTTGATCCGTGCCTCGATGTCGTCGGCCTTCACCGTGTCCCTGAGATCGCGCAACCGGGCGCAGAGGTCGCGCAGCTTCTGGATCAGCGGGTCGCCGGCGAAGAAGGCATTGAGGTCGTCGGCATTGTCGAAACGCTCCGTCCGCCGGCCCAGGCCATCCAGAATCCGGTTGGCGGCATCCAGCAACGACGCGGCCTTGCGCTGGCGTTCGTCGAGCAGCGCCTGCTTGTGGCTCTCGAAGGCCTCCAGCAACTCCTCGCGCTTGGTGAGGATGTCGCCGAGGAACTGTTCGTGTTCCCCGAACTGGCCTTCCAGCTCTTCCAGCTGGACCATGAGGCGGGACAGCTGCTCATCCGCTTTTTCCGGCGTCGTGGCGATGCCGAGCGAATTCGCAACGGACTGCGAGAACAGGGCGAACTGGGCGCCGAACTGCGCCACCGCCTCCGATGAACCCAGGGTCTTGCGGCGCTGGTCGGTCCTGGCCTTGGCCTGGTTGAGGCGGGCGTACAGGGCGGCGATGGCATCCACCACCTGCGTGCGCTTGGTGGCATCGTCCACCTTGAGGCCGGCCATCAGCTCCGACAGCATGTCCAGGTCTGCCGCGACGGCGTGCATGCCGCGGAGCACTTCGGCGAGCTGATTGGCGGTAGCAGCCTTGCCGGATGCGGCCTCCAGTTCGTCCAGGCGCGTTTCGAACGGCGCCAGCGCCTTCGGATTGAGCAGGAACGCGGCCGTGGCTGCCCCAACCTGGTCGTGGGCGGCGTCGAGGGAGGTGACCATCGCATCGATCGCGGCGACGTCGATGTAGCGCATGTCACGGATCGTCAGCAGGTGACCGCGCAGGCGCGAGACCTCGTGCAGCGCTTCAACGAACTGCTCGAGGCGGGCCCATCCCTCGGGCTGCAGCCGCCCCATCAGGCTGCGATGCCCAGCGCTCGCATTCACCACTGCGACTTCCGACTGCTGGCGGATCTCCTGCACCTTCTGGAACTCGTCGAGTACGGACTCGGCGGTTTCGGTGATGTCGTGGAGCAGGCCGGCCAGGCCGTCCGCCACTGCATCAGTGATCCAGGGGTGGATGTCGAACAGGCGCCGGGTGGCATGCGCTAGCGCCTCGTAGCGCTGGACGGTTACATCCTCCTGCTCGATGTCGCGTGCGATGTCGAACAGGTCGGAGATCGTGCGCACCAGTTCGGGATTGCCGATGCGTCCGAACGCTGAGTTGGCGGCCGGCGCCGCAGCGGCGTACTCGTCACTGAAGAAGGGCGTATCCCAGACCTGCATCTGGTGGACGCGGGTCGGCTGGCTCGTTTCGTCGTGGAACAGGACCATCCGACCGTCGGGCAGGCGGGCATGCCCGTGGGCGAGGATGGGCGGCATCACGCGCCGCTGGATCATGTTGTAGACCAGCAGCGCCGATTGGCCGGCGTCCGGCTCATAGAAGATGTAGAGGACGTCTTCCCCATTGGGAGACAGGACGGTGCGCTTGTAGCGCATTTGGGTGATGGCGCCATCGAACGCCTTCTGCTCGCCGTTCTGGAGGACGTAGCCGCCGGGGAAAATGATCCCGTGGTCTTCCGGCAGCTGTACGCAGGCCTCGACGATGGCGTCCAGACGGGTGACCTGCTGGGTCATGGTGTTGAACACCAGGCCGCGCCATGCAGTTTCCCGGTAGGGCAGGATCTTGAGCAGGATCAGGCTGCCGAGCCGGGCGTAGTAGAACTGCGCGTCGTCGAGCGACTGGGTTCGGTCCTCAACGGGCTCCGAGTAGATGCCGGCGCCGGTGTCGGTGCTGTTCTCGACCTTGATCGTGAGATCGCCGCCCGTGGTCTCCACGAAGACGGTGTCGAGGATGTTCAGGTGTGGGAAGCGGCCACTGACCTCGCGGTCCTTGCCTGCCTTGATCCACTCGAAATCGTGGGTGGGTGGCAGGGCGATGTCACGGTCGCCTCGGGCGTCGAGATAGGACAGCTCCCCGGTGCTGGCAATGCTCCAGCGGAAGACCCGCAGATCCTGCGGGCCGCCGATCCGGAAGGCCGCGAGGAGCTTGCTGTCCTTCACGGACAGCTGCACCAGCGTGGCGTCCTTGTAGTAGGTGTAAAGCTCGTCGAAATCCCGCACGAACAGGGGGTCGGCGAGGAAGGTGCCGGCCGCGTCCACGGGGGTTGCGTCGTAGCCGTCGGTGACCGGGACGAGTTTGTGCAGCGCGAACACGTCAGCGACGGACGTGGTCGACTTCAGGCCCAGGAACACGTTGTAGCCGAACAAGAGCAGGTCAGGGCCGACCTGGACGACATCGCGACCGATCGCGTTCTGTTCACTGCGAATCCGGAAGCGACCAGCCTGGGCCATCTTGCTGTCGCCGAACTCGGAGACACGTCGGCTATTGAGGTCGCCGGCAAGGGTCGCAAGCCGGGAGCCCTGCTGTGTCAGCCTGCTACGAAGGACCTCATAGGCACCGCCTTGCGCGACAGCGGCGTCGAGGGTGTCCGGGGCCGAGCTCGTGTTGTCCGTCATTTGAATCGGGATCCTTTCCGGTGTGGCGAGCCGGCCGGAGCGTTAGCCCAGGCCGGCCATGGACATCAGGCGTCCGTGCTGTCCGTCGAGAGGGACTTGGGGGCAGCAACGCCACCGAGGCGCTTGAGCATATCGGCAACGATGGGGCTCTCCGCGGTGATGCCCTCGATGGCCTTGCCGATGGACACGCCCTTGGTCAGGGCGTCGAACACACCACCATCGCCGCCGATGAGCTCGATCTTGGCGGATTCCAGCGCCTTGGCCAGCACCGCAGCGTTCTCGCGCGACACTTCCTTGCCCGCCTCGATCGAGGTGAGCAGCTGGCGCAGGTTCGTCTCCAGCGCCATGCGGAACTCTTCGTGCGCCCGTGCCTCGGGCGACATCTTGCCCATCGCCTCGAACTTGCCGGTGAGCCCTTCCGCTTCGGCGGACATGCGCTGCCCGATCGCCTTGGCTTCCGCTTCGCCCATGAACGCGGTGGCATCCGCCTTGGCGCGGCCCATTTCCGTCGCGGCCTTGGCCTCGGCGCTGCCTTGCTTGTAGGAGGCTTCCGCCTTTGCCTCCAACACCTGAGCTTCGGCCAGACCCTCGGACTTGATCGCTTCCGCCTGTGCAAGGCGCACCTGCGCCTCGGCCAAGCCGGGGGCCGCCACTTCGGCCTTCACGCCTTCCGCCAGCGCACGCTTGGCCTCGGCATGCTTGCCCGCCGCGACCAGCTCAGCTTCGGCGAGGGTGGTCTTTTCGGCGGCGAGGTGACGCGCTGCAGTCTCGGCCGCCTCCGCTGCCTTGACGTCCTTGACCAGGTGCTGCTGGGCCTCGGCTTCCGCCGCGAGGACGCGAACCTGCTTTTCACGGTCGGCGGCGGAGACTTCGCGGGTTTCCTTGATCTTCTCTTCCTGCACGGCCACGGTCTGCTCGATCGCGGTGCGCTCGCGGATGACGTTCGCCACCTCCATGCGGCCCTGCTCGACCACCTTGTCGCGGTCCACAGCCTTCAGCTGCACTTCCTGGTCCGTGGTCACCTTCTCAAGCTCGGCGGCGCGGTTGACGCGCTCCTGCTCGATCGCCACGACCCGCAGGCGGCCCTGCTCGGCAACCTCGACAGCGCGAAGCTGCTCCTGCTCCTGCACCTTGATGGCCTCGTCGGCGCGCAGGCGTGCGGCCTCCGAAGCGGCGCGGCTTTCCTCGAGCACCTTGTCCGCTTCGGCCTTCTCGCGCGCCTGGATCTCGGCGATCTGGCGGGCCTGCCTGGCGCGGGCCTCCTCTTCCTGGCGCTGCATTTCCAGCATGGCCTGGGTCGTGGTGGTGTTCTTCTTGGTGATCTGCAGCTTCTCGTCCTGCTCGAGCTCGTTCGTGCGGATCGCCTGCTGTGCGGTCAGCTCGGTGATCTTCTTGATGCCCTCGGCATCCATGATGTTGGTCGGATCCATGTCCGACTTCTTGGTCTGCTCGAGGTAGTCGATGGCGACGTCTTCCAGCACATACCCGTTCAGGTCCTTGCCGATGACCTCGATGATGGCATCGCGGAACGCCTGGCGGTTGTCGAACAGATCGACGAAATCGAAGCGCTTGCCGACGGTCTTGAGCGCTTCGGAGAACTTGGCGTTGAACAGCTCATCGACGGCGTTGCGGTCGGAAGCACGTTCGGCGCCAACGGTCTTGGCAACCTTCAGGACATCAGCCGGCTGCTCGTTCACCCGCAGGTAGAAGCTGACCTTGATGTCGGCACGCATGTTGTCCTTGCAGATCAGGCCCTCCTTGCCGCGACGGTCGACGTCGAGGTTGATGAGCTTGATCTGCATCTGCTCGGCCTTGTACAGCACCGGGATGACCAGGGCGCCGGTGAAATGCACCTTCGGGGTGCTGCTCAAGTCATTGACGATGAGCGCGGTTCCCTGCGGAACCTTGACGTAGAACGCCTTGACGACGCCAATCAGGCCGAGCGCCAGCACCAGCAGGACGCCGATGGCGATGATGAAGGGAAAGTAGAGAGAGAGGTTCATTGAGAGCTGCTCCTTGCGATCTCGTGTGCTCAGCGGGCCTGGAACTCGGTTGCGGGAATGACCTCGTAGAGGTCGCGTGTGGTGTCGTGGTGAATGAGTACAACGCGGGAACCACGAGCTAATGCGTGGGGTGAATTGGTCCGAACCTGCAGGATCAGGCCGGCGGCGCCGTCATCGATCTCGACGCGGCCGCCTGCCTCGTCCACCAGCGGCGAGATGACCGTGCCTTCGCGGCCGAGGATGGATGGCGGTGTGGGAGGGCGCAGGCGGTTGATCAGCTTGGCGACCGGGCGCAGGGCGAAAGAGGTCAGGAGTACGCCGGGAATCAGGGCGCCGACGGCCACCAGCGTCCCGACCAGGAGGCGCATTGGTGCCGGCAGATGGAGAAGGACGAGCAAATGGGTGAAATACGTGGCCACCCATCCGAAGAAGGAGAGGGTCGTCAGCACGAGCATGATGGGGACGCCAGACAGGCCGAGCCTGGACAGGATGCCGGCAAGGCCGATCCCGTCGCCGTCGTGTCCATCCACGTGATGGTGGTGGCTGAGCAGGCTATCGACCGCATCGGTGTCGACGATGCCGGTGGCGGCGATCAACCAGTAGATCACGCAGAAGGCCAGCAGCACGCTGTAGACCAGGGTGGGGTAGGTCATGCTGACGAGGATGGCGTCGCTCATTTCCCTTCCTTGCGGGGCTTGGGAGTGGGGGCCGTGCGCCGCGGCTTGGCCGGGCGTGCTGGTGTTCGCTTGTCCACGCGGGACAACACGTCTTCAATCGTGGGGACCGAGGGTGGGGGCTGGGGCGTGGGGCGGGCGGCCTGGGGGGCCGCAGCCTTCTTCCGGCGCACCGATGCCTGGGCGGGCTCGGGATAGGGCGCGGATCCAGGTTGGCGCATGGCCACGGAGGCCTGGGCGAGCTTGAGGCTTTCGGCGGCCTTGAGTGTGTCGCTCTGGTGCCGCAACCGGCGCAGCTGCTGTTCAAGCTGCTCGATCGCGTGGTTGAACTGTTGTTCTGTCCGCTGGCACTCGGTCAGGATCCGACGGGCTTCGCGCAGCGCTGCCTCGATCTCCACGACCTTCTGTGCCGCCCTCCGCGCCAGTCCAGGCTTCCCGTCGGTCAGATGCGTGGCGACAACGGCCTCCTGCTCGCGCAGCTTCGCCTGGCCCTTGCTGGCCACATCCTCCGCATGGATGCGGCGCGCCTTGGCGGCGTCGGCTTCCAGCCGGGTACGGTGGAGCGCCAGGTCGGTCTGGCGGATATCTTCGTCGAGCAGTCGAAGCGCCTTGTTCCCCAGGACCGCGTTGCCGATCTCCTCGACATTGCCGCGCAGGGTCGACAGCAGTTTCTTCAGGGGATGGTTCATGCGGCGCCCGCTTCGGGGTGGCGCAGGAACGGCGCGTAGATTTCGGTGGCCAGCGCGACGTTGTCGGCCAGCGTCTCGATCTCGAACATGAGGCTCGCCAGCGTCGCATGGGTGTCGAGCGCGCCGAACATGGTGTACCCCGGCACGCCACCAATGCTGTCCAGGCTGATCGTGGAGAGCGGCAGCAGCTTGTGGGTGCGCAGGACGTGGGCATTGAACTCGGCCGGGTCGCGGACGAGCGAAAGGGGCCACAGGAAGCTTTCCACGATGATCTGGCTGCCGCCGACGGCAAGGAAGACCGACAGGTCGCCGTGCTCGTGCATGACCAGATGCAAGGCGGGGTCGGTGCCCTCGATCAACTCCAGTGACACGCGCCGATCATGCACAGCGCTGCTCTGGGACAGCGCGAGCCGAATCGACTCGATGGACCAGCCCGGCTCGTTTCCTTCCAAGGACGGGGCAAGGCCGGCAGGTCCTTCCTGTGTGCGGAGTCGTTGCTCAATGGCGGCAAGCTCGGCGGCGAACACCGGGCGGATCCAGACATCCTTCTTCACCAGCCCCTGGTCGCGCATGCGTTGCCGGAAGGCGCGAACCGCGAGCGTGCCGGAACGGGGTTGTGCGGATTTCATGTAATTAGCTTGCGGCATTACATGAAACATTGCAAATGCCATCCATGGCTGCTGTTCCAGGGGGGCTTTCGGTATGTCGCCCATGAAATCAGGCGGCCCGCGGTGTGCCAGTGGACATGGCAACGGTGGTAGGAAATTCGCGGGCTTCCTCGAACTTCAGACGAGCCTCGTGTTGAGGCGTACAGGCAGGCGGTCGGACACGGCGTTGGCTTCTGCATTCGTGAATGCTGTGAAGGGTGTGCAGAGCGTCCAGACGAAGATCTTCGGCAGAAGCGTCATGCGGAAGCGGTCCAGATCGAAGTCGCGGGTGAGGAGGCCTCCCTGTCGGGGGGGGGGGCTGCACCTGCGCCTTAAGGCGGCGGACCCTGGCTGAGGCGACTTCACCGGCAATCACGTTGAGCGTGAGCTAAGTCGCCGCGACGGCATTCTTGGTATCAGCTGGGAGTTCTGCCCGCAGGCCCCATGCGGTGCCGTAGCGGGCTGCGCTTGCTATCAGGAAATCGCGTGAGCTGCACGGATCTCGGCAATGCGGCGCGCCACAGTTGGGTCCAGCTTCGTCTGCTCAGCTTGGGCAAAATCTCGCCCAGCCCCCGCTTCTCGTCCTCATCGACGGCGCCGTCGCGTTCGGCGAGCTGCAGCAGCTTGTCCAGCTCTGCTGCGTCGAGCAGGCGGTCGTTGCTGAAGATATTGATGGAGGCGATTGTAAAATCCAGATGGCTGCGGGAGCCGCTCGCAAAGACTCCTTTCGAATGGCTGTGCGTGGCAGCCTATCCCCGAAGCATCAAGCTGGACAACTGGTTACGCCAACTCTGGGATCGACTATGGATCCCTCGGCTTCTCACGGACTTCGCGGTGCGACCCGGTGGGGACCGCCTTTCCTTTCGGAAAATGAAAAATTGGCCATCTAGGACAGTCGATGCTTTATGGCGCACAAGCCACGATCCGCCTGCGCTGACATGGGCCCACCAGGACTCGAACCTGGAACCAAAGGATTCACGCTGCCCGATGCTTTCGCACCGGCGTGGACTATCTCATCACCCTCAGCCTGCGCTGGTGGGGTGCGGGAGGCTCTGGCCTGTTATCAAGGGCACTTCAGCCCCCAGGTAGTCTCTGCACCTTCCGGCGGTGTACCGCCGGCTTGGCTCAGGATTGCCCTCGGCCGAACCGCTAGGGTTTCCCTGAATTCATCCCGTTTTTCCGCCGGCCCTTCCGGTGCCGGGGTCACCTTTCGATGAGTCCTCTGCTCTAACCATTGAGCTATAGGCCCGAGCGCGCATCGTAGCAACCGGGGGACATCCCTCCAACCCTTAAATGGATTATGTTTAAAAGGTGAAATCCATCCAGTGCTCGGTTTGCCATGCGCCGCTGTCAGGGAGACAGAGGCGATTCTGCTCGCTGAAATGCAAGAACGCGGACACCAATCATCGGCACCAAAGCTACATGCGCCAGCAGGAACGGGGGCTCGCCCGTAAGCGCGAGCTGGTGGCGCTTGCGGGGGGCTGCTGCACGCGCTGTGGCTACCAGCGCAATCTTGCAGCGTTGACATGGCATCACTGCGCTCCCGGGGAGAAGAGATTCCATCTCGACGTGCGTTCGCTCTCCAATCGCAGCATCGCGGAAATCCGGGCCGAGCTTGCGAAATGCATTCTGCTCTGCGCTAACTGCCATGCAGAGGAGCACTTCCCCGAGTTGGCGATGGTGCAGATCGAATGGCAGTCCAGATCATGAAACAACAAAGCCCGCCGGGTGGCGGGCTTTTGGGATGCCACGCGGTGCGTGTCACTCCACGTCGAGGAAACTGCGCAGCGTCTCCGAACGCGACGGGTGGCGCAGCTTGCGCAGCGCCTTGGCTTCGATCTGGCGGATGCGCTCGCGGGTGACGTCGAACTGCTTGCCCACTTCTTCCAGCGTGTGGTCGGTGTTCATGTCGATGCCGAAGCGCATGCGCAGCACCTTGGCTTCGCGCGGGGTCAGCCCGGCCAGCACGTTGCGCACGGTCTCGATCAGGTTGATGTCGGTGGTGGCGTCGATCGGGGACATCACGTTGGTGTCCTCGATGAAATCGCCGAGGTGGGAATCCTCGTCGTCGCCGATCGGCGTCTCCATCGAGATCGGCTCCTTGGCGATCTTCATGACCTTGCGGATCTTGTCCTCGGGCATGTCCATTTCCTTCGCCAGCTCCTCCGGCGTGGCCTCGCGGCCGTACTGCTGGAGCATCTGGCGGGAAATGCGGTTGAGCTTGTTGATCGTCTCGATCATGTGCACCGGGATGCGGATGGTGCGCGCCTGGTCGGCGATCGAGCGGGTGATCGCCTGGCGGATCCACCAGGTGGCGTAGGTCGAGAACTTGAAGCCGCGGCGGTGCTCGAACTTGTCCACCGCCTTCATCAGGCCGATGTTGCCTTCCTGGATCAGGTCGAGGAACTGCAGGCCGCGGTTGGTGTACTTCTTGGCGATGGAGATGACCAGGCGCAGGTTGGCCTCGACCATCTCCTTCTTGGCCTTGCGCGCCTTGGTCTCGCCGATGGCCATCGCACGGTTGATTTCCTTCAGGTCGGCCAGCGACACCTGCATCGCCTTCTCCAGCGCGATGGTGGCTTCCTGTTCGGCGATGATCTGCTCGCGCACGTCGCGCAGGGCGCTGCCCCACTTCTGCTTGCGCTTGAGCAGCTCGTCGACCCACTCGAGGTTGGTCTGGTTGCCGTCCCAGGCCTTGATGAAGTCCTTGCGCGGCATCTTGGCCACGCGGGTGGACAGGTCGAGGATGCGGCGCTCGTGCTCCTTCACCTGGTTGATCGCTTCGCGCAGCTTCTTCACCAGCGCGTCGGTCAGCGGCAGCGGCAGCTTCAGGGTGACGAAGGTCGCGGCGATTTCCTCGCGCGCCTTCAGCGCGGCCTTGGCGGCTGGGCCGCCCTTGGCATAGGCCTTCTCGAAGCGGGCGTACGCAGCGGCCATCGCCTCCATGCGGGCGGCGACTTCGGCCGGATCCGGGCCGGTCGGCGCCGGCTCATCGGCGTCGCCGTCGGTGTCCTCGTCCTCGTCCTCGTCTTCCTCGACCTCGGCATCGGGGTCGACTTCGGCGACCACCGGCGCGGGTTCCGGTTCCGGCTCCTCGTCGTTGAAGCCGACCACGATCTCGGCCAGGCGCTTCTTGCCGGCCTTGTGCAGCTCCCAGTCCTCCAGCAGCATCTGGGCGGACCAGGGGAAGCTGGCCAGCGCGGCGTTCATCTGCGCCAGGCCTTCCTCGATGCGCTTGGCGATGGCGATCTCGCCCTCGCGGGTCAGCAGGTCCACGGTGCCCATCTCGCGCATGTACATGCGCACCGGGTCGGTGGTGCGGCCGCCCTCGGTGTCGACCGAGGTCAGCGCCGCCGCGGCTTCCTCGGCCGCGGTTTCGTCGACCTCGCGGCCACCGGCCTGCTGGCCGGCCAGCAGCAGGGTCTCCACATCGGGCGCAACCTCGTGCACCTCGATGCCCATGCCGTTGATCATGCCGATGATGTCTTCCAGCTGCTCCGGATCGACCATGTCGTCGGGCAGGTGGTCGTTGACCTCGGCGTAGGTCAGATAGCCTTGCTCCAGACCCTTGGAGATCAGGAGCTTGATGTCGGATTGCGGGGCTGTCTGCCGTTCGTTGGCCATTGGGGTGCTACCGTGAGTCGTGGGGATCTGCGGACGACGCAGAAAGAGAACCAAGCATTATACCGTGCGTGGGCAGGTGCCGGCCGCCGGGTGTTGCGGGAGGGTCAGGGGCGAAGCAGGAACGTCACCGGCCCGTCGTTGACCAGGCTGACGACCATATGGGCACCGAAACGTCCGGTTTCCACCCCCGGCGCGTGCATTTCCCGGCAGATCGCCACCAGCCGGTCGAACCCGCGTTCAGCTTCCGCAGGCGGCGCCGCGGTGGTGAAGCTGGGGCGCATCCCGCTGCGGGTATCCGCGGCCAGGGTGAACTGGCTCACCAGCAGCAGGCCGCCACCAATGTCCGTCAATGAGCGGTTCATCTTGCCGTCATCGTCGCCGAAAACCCGGTAACCCAGCAGGCGTTGGGACATCCGGCGGAATTGCGCTTCGGTGTCGCCCGGCTCAACCGCGACCAGCGCCAGCAGGCCAGGGCCGATGGCACCCACGACGGCATCGTCGACGGTCACCCGGGCTTCGGTCACGCGCTGGATCAGGGCAAGCATCGGCACATTGTAGGCGCGGCGCCGCGGTTTCATCGCCGCCGTGCGTGCCTCCTACAATAGGCCGATGACCGACTTCGCCGCCGCCCTGCTGTACGCCCTGGCCTGGGCCGTGGCCCGCCTGCCCTGGCCGCTGCTGCGTGCGCTGGCGGATGGCGTAGCGTGGCTGTGGGTTGCCCTCGATGCCCGCGAGGCCCGTGTCACGCGCCGCAATCTGGAGCTGATACGCGCCGATCTGGATGCCAACGCGCGGGAATCATTGCTTCGAGAGATCCTCCGCACCACTGCCCGCCAGACCTTCGAGACGCTGCGGCTGTGGACGCGTCCGGCCGCGCGCAACCTGGCCGACATCGTGGAAGTCCACGGCGAGGCGCTGTTCGACGAGGCCCTGCGCAGCGGCGAGGGGCTGATCGTGGCCGCCCCGCACATGGGCAACTGGGAGTTGCTGAACCAGTGGCTGGCCAGCAAGACGCCGCTGGCGATCCTGTACCGGCCGCCGGAGTCCGCGGTGGGCGAGGCGTTCCTGCGCCGCGTCCGCGCCAATGCCGGCGGGCAGGTGGAGCAGGTCCGCGCCGAGGCCGCGGGTGTGCGCGCCCTGCTGAAGCGCCTGCAGAAGGGCGGCGTGGTCGGCATCCTGCCCGACCAGCAGCCCAAGGCCGGCGAAGGCGAGTTCGCGCCGTTCTTCGGCAAGCAGGCGCTGACCATGACCCTGCTGGGTCGGCTGGCCAACCGCAGTGGCGCGCGGGTGCTGCTGTGCTGGTGCGAGCGGCTGCCGGGCCCCGGCGCCCCGCGCTTCGCCCTGCACGTGCAGGGCGCGCCAGCCGAGGTCTCCGCGGCCGACCCGGCGCAGGCGGTGGCCGCGCTGAACGCCGGCGTGGAGGCGGTGGCGCGGCGCGACTTCGCCCAGTACCAGTGGACCTACAAGCGCTACACGCTGCGGCCGCCCGGCAGCGGCGAGGAAAACCCGTACCTCGACCTGTACCGCTGACGCCCAGCGCTGCAGGCGACCTTCCCATCATCCGCACAGGAGCCGGCCACGCCATGTCCGCCCCCATCCTCGTCGTCGGCGGCGCCGGCTACATCGGTTCGCACATGGTCAAGCGGCTGCGCCGCGAAGGCTTCCACGCGGTGGTGGCCGACGATCTTTCCGCCGGTCATCGCGAAGCGGTGCTGGGCGCGCCGCTGCATGTGGGCGACATCGGCGATGCCGGCTTCGTCGATGCCGTGCTGGGCGAGGTCCGGCCGGCGGCGGTGATGCACTTCGCCAGCTGCATCCAGGTGGGCGAATCGGTGGCCGATCCGGCCAAGTACTACCGCAACAACGTCACCGCCACGCAGGTGCTGTTGGACGGGATGCGCGCGCACGGCGTGTCCCGCTTCATCTTCTCCTCCACCGCGGCGATCTTCGGCGACCCGGACTACGTGCCGATCGACGAGGCGCACCCGAAGGCGCCGATCAATCCCTACGGCCGCAGCAAGTGGTTCGTCGAGCAGATGCTCGAGGATTTCGACCGCGCCTACGGGCTGAAGTCGGTCTGCCTGCGCTATTTCAACGCCGCCGGCGCCGATGCCGAAGGCGAGCTGGGCGAATGCCACGAGCCGGAGACGCACCTGATTCCCCTGATCCTGCAGGTGGCGTCCGGGCGCCGCCCGCACATCACCGCCCATGGCGAGGACTACGCCACCGCCGATGGCACCTGCATCCGCGACTACATCCACGTCGAGGACCTGGCCGATGCCCACCTGCTGGCGCTGCGGCAACTCCTCGCGGGCGGTGCCAGCGCGCGCTACAACCTCGGCAACGGCAACGGCTATTCGGTGCGCGAGGTGATCGAGGCGGCGCGCCGCGTTACCGGCCATCCCATCCCCGCGGTCATGGGCGCGCGCCGTGCGGGCGACCCGCCGGTGCTGGTGGCCGACGCCGGCGCTGCGCGCGCGGCGCTGGGCTGGCAGCCGCGCCATGCGGCGCTGGACGTGATCGTGGCGCATGCCTGGGCGTGGGAGCAGCGGCGCGCGTCGACCTTATAGGAGCCGGTTCCGCCCGCGAACGGCCGCGGCATCGCGCACCGGCGGGTGGGCAGCGTGGCGGCCCTTTCCGGTCTGCGCGGCGCACTCCAGCCGAGCCCCGATGCGAAGCCTCAGCGCGTGCGATCCGAAGCGGCCAGCGCCAGGAACAGGTCTTCGTAGCGCTGGTTCATCAGCTCGCGGCCATGCCGGTCCAGCGCCGCCGCGCGGGCGTTCGACGCCATCCGCGCGGCATCGTCAGGATCGCGCAGCAGGCGCTCCAGCGCATCCGCCAGCGCAACCGGATCCGCTTCGGGCACCAGCAATCCGTCCTCCCCATCGCGGAGGACTTCGCGCACGCCCGGCACCGCGCTGCCCACCACCGCGCAGCCGGCGGCCATGCCCTCCAGCAGCGCCAGCGGCATGCCCTCGTAGTGGGTGCTGAGTACGCAGACCTGGTGCGCCATCAGCCGCTGCGGCACGTCGCGCACCACGCCCGGGAACTGCACCCGGTCGGCGATGCCCAGCTGGGCGGCCAGTGTTTCCAGCGGTTTGCGGTGCAATGCCTTGCCGCCGCCGGGCAGCTGCAGCGGCACGTACAGGCCGCGCTGGCCCAGCAGCGCCACCGCGCGCAGCAGGGTGGCGTGGTCCTTCTGCCTGGAGAAGCGCGCCACCATCACGATGCCGGGCGTGCGCTGCTCGAAGGGATGCGCATCGGCGTCGGCGAACGACGCCAGCTGGATGCCGTTGGGAATGGCCATGGTGCGTTCGGACGGCATGCCCAGCGCCAGAAGTGCTTCGCGCACGCCTTCGGAGCAGCCGACGATGCGGTCGGTGCGGCGCGCCAGCCAGCGCGTCTGCGCCAGCCGCCAGCGGGAGTAGCGCTCGCGGGTGTTGTGCTCGACGTGGACCAGGTGCGGCACCTTCGCCAGCAGGCCCGCGTAGCGGCCCCACAGGTGTTCGGAGAAGCCGTGCGCCACCAGCACGTCGGGGCGGAACTCGCGGCACAGCCTGACCAGCGCGACGATGGTCGCCAGGTGCGACCAGCCCGGCACCAGCCGCAGCGGCACGCCTTGCTCTTGCAGTTCGGCGATGCGCGCCGGCGGCGTGCGGCGCTTGCGCCGCAGCACCAGCAGCGGTTCGATGCGGGCGCTGTCGCGGGCCGCGTTGACCAGCTGCAGCGCGACTTGGGTGGCCCCGCCGGAGAACCCGCCGGTGACGAAATGGAGGACGCGGACGCGCTTGCTCATCGCGCTAGCGTCCGGTCGCGCGCAGCGCGCGCTGGGTGCGCAACGCGCGCAGCCACCAGCCGCGGCGCAGCCAGGCGCGCAGCACCGGTGCGGTGCCGTGCGGGAACAGCCGCGCCCGCGCCTCCGCCAGCGTGGCTTGCGCCGCAGTCCGCTGTGCAGCCGGCAGGCGCGCAGCGCGCCGCAGCGCGGAGGCAAGGTTGCGCAGGCGGAAGTCCGCCAGCGCCTGCGCCGCGGCGGGATCGGCGGCGACTTCGGGATCCGCCTGCAGCAGCTGCATGCCGTCCAGCGCCGCCATCCATTCGTCCAGGCGCGCATGCGTCAGCGTCGCCATGATGCTGTGCGGATGCTGCCGGTAACCCAGCCACGGGCGGTGCACGTGGACCCAGCGGCGCACCTGCACCAGCAGCTGGCAGGTACCGGCAATGTCCTCGAAGTGCCGGCCGACCGGGAACGTCACCTGCTGCCAGAGCTCCCGCCGCGCGATCTTCGACCACACGTGCAGTTCGCCGGCCGAAAGCGTGGCCGCCACCAGCCGCGCGCGGCTGTCCGAAGGCGTACCCGCCGGCGCATGGCAGGTGCAGCGCGGGCGCGACAGGCCACGCTCGCGCAGGTACTGGAAATCGCACAGCACCAGGTCCGGGTCGTGCCGGCCAAGCACGTCGCGCAGGCCGGCGATCGCGCCGGACAGCAGCACGTCGTCGGCGTCGACGAACCACAGATGGCGCGCCGTCGCTTCGGCCAGCAGCCGGTTGCGCGCGGCGGAGATGCCGCCGTTGCGCGGCGCCCGCAGCACCCGCAGCTGGCCCGGATGCGCCGCCGCCAGCCGCTCGAGGATCGCGCCGGTGTCGTCGCTGGACGCATCGTCCAGCACCAGCACTTCGATGCCCGGATCGCCCACCGCCTGGTCCAGCAGCGAGCGCAGGCAGGTTTCGATGTGCCGCGCGGCGTTGTGCGCCGGCACCAGCAGGCCCAGCCAGGGCGCCGCCGCGGACGCGGCCTCAGCGGCAGCCACGGGTGGCCTCCGCATCCAGCAGCCACCAGCGCCGCCCGTTGGCCACGTCCATGTCGCGCGCGCGCGCGCTGTCGATGCAGGCGGGCAGGCCCTGGCCTTCCTCCACCAGCAGCCAGCGCGCGTGTGGGCGCGCGCGCTGCCAGCGCACGCCATCGGCGAATTGCAGGGCGACATCGCGCTTGAAGCCGAAATCGGCGGCCGGACGGTCCGCCATCAGCAGCTGCTGTTCGCGCCAGCCGACCAGGCCCAGTTCGGCTGCGGGGCCGATCGCCGCGCCGACGTTGCGCATCAGCCCGCGCGAGGAGCTGCCGTCGTTGAGCAGCGGCGCGCCGACCAGCGAGTACAGCAGCCACAGCGCGGTCAGCATCGCCACCAGCGCGGCGTGGGCGCGGCGGCGGCCGAACCACAGCGCGCTGCCCAGGCCGAAGCCGCCGATGGCCGCGAACATCCACGCCAGCCCGTCGGCGACGTGCGCATCGCGGCCCTCCATGAACTTGCGCTCGAAACCCGGCTCGCCCAGCAGCATCGCCAGGCCCGCGCCCAGCGCGGCCAGCGAGAACGCCAGCACGAAGCCCAGCAGCAGGCGCTGCGCGTTCGGCCGCCGCAGGATGCCGGGCAGCAGCGGCGCCAGCGCCAGCGCGAGCACCGGCAGCGCGGGCAGGATGTACATGTCGCGCTTGCCGGACGGGATGCTGAAGAACACGAACACCAGCAGCACCCAGCCCAGCGGGATCAGGAAGCGTGCGTCGCGACGGCGCAGCCGCCGCCGCCACGCCGGGATCGCCCACGGCAGCGCCAGCGCGGTCGGCAGCCACGCGGTCAGCAACACTTCGATGAAGTACCACCACGGCTGGCCGTGGTGCCAGGAGTTGGCGTAGCGGGTGACGGTCTGGCGCAGCAGGATGTCGTCGACGTAGGCGCGATAGTCGCCACCGCCGTGGCCCAGCGCGGCGACCAGCATCGGCACCAGCCACACCCCGCAGGCGGCGACGAAGGCCAGTGGGCCGAGCCAGAAGCGCGGATCGCGCGCATGGATGCGCACCCCGGCCCAGCCGCGCAGCGACGCGACGGCGGCGGGAAGCAAGAGCAGCAAGGCGATGACGCCGACGCCCTTGGTGATCGTGCCCAGCCCGGCCGCGGCCCAGCCCAGCATCCACAGCCGGAAGGAAGGGCCCTGCAGCACGTGCCGCAACAGCGCATAGCAGGACAGCGTGATCCAGAACACCACCACCGGGTCGATCTGCGCCTTCTTCGCCTGCCAGGTGAATTGGATGGTCAGCAGCGTGATCCAGCCGGCATACAGGCCGATCCGGCGCGTCCACAGCCGTGCGCCGAGGTCGGTCACGCACCACAGCGTGCCAAGCGCCGCCAGCAGCGAAGGCAGCAGGAAGGCGATGCGCAGGTTGCCGGTCAGCCACAGCAGCGCCGCCTGCATCCACATGAACAGCGGCGGCTTGTCGGAATACAGCTCGCTGCCGCGATGCGGGAACAGCCAGTCGCCGCTTTCGACCATCTGCCTGGCCACCAGCGCGAAGCGCGGCTCGTCGGCCGGCCACGGATCGCGCAGGCCCAGGCCGGTGGCCAGGATCAGCAGCGCGAACAGCCAGAACAGCCAGGTTTCACGGCGGGTTTGGGTCATCGCCGAATGATAGTGGCGAAGGCTCAGGACTTTTGCAGGCGCGCGCAGAAAAAACCGTCCATGCCGCCTTCGCCTGGTAGGCGCTGGCGGCCGGCGCCGGTGGCGTGGCCGAAGCACGCGTCCAGCGGCACCAGCCTGGCGTCGGGCGTGCGGGCGAGGAAGGCTTCGACCTGCGCGGCGTTCTCCGCCTGCAGGATCGAGCAGGTGGCATAGACCAGCGCGCCGCCGCGGGCGAGCAGCGGCCACAGCGCGTCGAGCAGCTGCGCCTGGGTGCCGCACAGGGCGGCAATGTCGGTTTCGCGCCGGTGCAACAGCACGTCTGGCTGGCGGCGCACGATGCCGGTGGCGCTGCAGGGGGCGTCGATCAGGATGGCGTCGAAGGCCGCGCCGTCCCACCACGCTTCGGGCTGCATGGCATCGGCCGCAAGCACGTCGATGTCTTCCAGCCGCAGCCGCGCGAAGGTCTCCTGCATCCGCCGTGCGCGGCGCGCGTCCACGTCCAGTGCGGTGATGCGCAGGGAGGCGTCGCGTTCGGACAGATGCGCGGCCTTGCCGCCGGGTGCGGCGCAGGCGTCGAGCACGCGGGCGCCGGGGGGCGGGGCGAGCGCATCGGCCACGGCCTGCGCTGCGCCGTCCTGCACCGACACCAGCCCGGCGTCGAAGCCGGGCAGTTGCTGGACCGGCAGCGCGGCGTTCAGCCGCAGCGCATCGGCCAGGGTGGGCCCGGGTACGGCGTCGATACCGGTCTCGCGCAGCAGCGCCAGATAGTCGTCGCGGCTGATCCATCGGCGGTTGACGCGCAGCCACATCGGCGCGATCTGCACGCTGGCCTCGAAGATCGCATCGGCCTGCCGTGGCCAGTCCGCCCGCACCTGCCGCGCCAGCCATCGCGGCCACGCCTGTGCGGGGTCCGCCGGCGGCAGGCCGTCGCGCTGCGCGCGGCGCAGCAGGGCGTTGACCATCCCGGCCTGGTGGGCGCGACCGAGGGTGCGCGCGGCATCTACGGTGGCCGCCAGCGCGGCGTGCGCCGGCAGGCCCAGTTCAAGTTGGGCGAAGCCGGCCAGCAGCAGCGCGCGCAGCAGGCCGTCGCGCTGGCCCAGCGGCCGCGGCGTCCAGCCGTCCAGCGCGGCGTTGTAGCGCACCCGCTGGCGCAGCGCGGCCAGCACCATCGCTTCCACCAATGCGCGGTCGCGCGGGTCGGCGAGGGTGGGCAGGCTGGCGCCCAGCGCCGCCTTCAGCGAACGGCCGCGGTGCAGCACCTCGTCGAGGGTGCGCGCCGCGGCGACGCGGGTGGCGACGCCATCGCTCACGCGAACGCGTCGCCGCGGGCGTTGCGGTAATCCTGTGCGCTGATCGGCTTGCCGCCGTCGCGCTGCAGGGTCTGCAGGCGCAGCACGCCGTGGCCGCAGGCGATGTCGATGCCGTCGCGCCCGGCGCGCAGCACGGTGCCGGGCGCAGCGGTGTGCGCTTCGTCCAGCGCGCTTGCGGCATGGATGCGCACGCGCTCGCCGGCCAGCTGCGCCTCCGCGACCGGCCACGGGTTGAAGGCGCGCACCTTGTTGGCCAGCACCATTGCCGGCTGCGCCCAGTCGAGTTTCGCTTCCGCCTTGTCCAGCTTGTGCGCGTAGGTCACGCCCTCGGCCGGCTGCGGGTGCGGCGGCAGCTGGATGGTGGCGCGCAGCAGGCCCAATGCGTCGGCCAGCACGCGTGCGCCCAGCTCGGACAGGCGGTCATGCAGCTGCCCGCCGGTTTCCTCCGGGCCGATGTCCAGCGCCTGCGCCAGCAGCACCGGGCCGGTGTCCAGGCCCCTTTCCATCTGCATCAGGCAGACGCCGGTGCGGGTGTCGCCCGCTTCGATGGCGCGCTGGATCGGCGCCGCGCCGCGCCAGCGCGGCAGCAGCGAGGCGTGCACGTTCCAGCAGCCGTGTTCGGGGATGTCCAGCACCGACTGCGGCAGGATCAGCCCGTAGGCGACCACGATCATCACGTCGGGCTTCAGTGCGCGCAGCGCGGCTTTGGATTCCGCCGAGCGGAAGTTCTCCGGCTGGTGGACGGGGATGCCGCGTTGCACCGCTTCCAGCTTCACCGGGGAGGGTGTCAGCCCGCGGCCGCGGCCGGCGGGCCGGTCCGGCTGGGTGTAGACCGCCACCACTTCGCCCTTGGAGGCGGCGGCGCGCAGGCAGGGGACGGCGAACTCCGGCGTGCCGGCAAAGACGATGCGCATGGGCTCAGGCGGCCCGCTTCGCCTTCAGCAGCTTCTTGCGCACCATCTCGCGCTTGAGCGGGCTCAGGTAGTCGACGAACAGCTTGCCCAGCAGGTGGTCCATCTCGTGCTGGATGCACACCGCCAGCACGCCGTTGGCCTGCAGCGTGAACGGCTGGCCGTGGCGGTCCAGCGCTTCCACCGTGATGGTGTCGCTGCGGGTGACGTCGGCATAGATGCCGGGCACCGACAGGCAGCCCTCCTGGTAGACCTGCTCGCCATCGCGGGCGGTGATGACCGGGTTGACGAACACCAGTGGCCGGCTGCGGTCGTCGGTCACGTCAATCACCATGAACCGCTTGTGCACGTCGACCTGGCTGGCCGCGAGGCCGATGCCCGGGGCGTCGTACATGGTTTCGAACATGTCGTCGATCAGCGCCTGGAAGGCCGGCGTGGCCAGATCGGCGGGCTCGACGGTCGCGGCCTGGGTGCGCAGGCGCGGATCGGGGAATTCGAGGATCGGGAGCAGGGCCATGGCGAAAATCCGGAAACCGGCAGCCGGACGGGCTGCGACAGCGGCGATTGTATCGCGCCTGACCTGCACGGCCGCTTGCCAGCAGGCGCCTGTTGTGGGCTATATTGGTCGGGCTTCAGGGGGTTTTCGCCATACGGAGCGGGGAGATAGCGATCATGCTTGAACGGGTTTCCAACCTGGTGCGCACGGGTGCGCCGCGTCCGCGCGGTCTGCGCACCATGCTCGCGGCCGCGCTGTTGACGGTGGCCACCTACGCCGCGGCGGTCGAGTTGCGGGGTGACCATCCCGACAGCTACGTGGTGAAGCGTGGCGACACCCTCTGGGACATTTCCGCGCGATTCCTGAAAAAGCCGTGGCTGTGGCCGGAAATCTGGCAGGCCAACCCGCAGATCAAGAATCCGCACCTGATCTACCCGGGCGACGTCATCAGCCTGGCCTACCTCGACCGCGTGGCGGCCAGGGTGCAGGCCGGCGAGCGCACCGCCAGCCCGGTCAATGCGGTGCCGCTCGAGGAGATCGAGCCGTTCCTGCGCGATACCCGCATGGTTTCCAGCGTCGACAATCTGCCTTACGTCGTCGGGCTGGAAGAAAACCGCCTGCGCGCGGTGCGGGGCCATGTCGCCTATGTGAAGGGCCTGGAGGGCGTCGCGCCGGGCCAGCGCTACCTGGTGGTGCGCCCGGAGAAGCGCTACCGCATCGTCGAGCGCGCGGGTCTGTGTTGCGACCTGTTCCAGAGCCAGGACCTCGATGCCCGCGGCCGCCCCGGCCCGGACGACGGCACGCTGTGGAGCAACGCGGTGTTCCCCAGCAAGAACACCGAGTTCATGGGCTACGAGCTGGTCACCCAGACCACCGGCACGGTGACGCGCGGCGAGGTCGGCGGCATCCAGGCCAGCACCCTGCTGCTGGACAACGAAGGCCGTGACGTCCGCGTCGGCGATCGGCTGGTGCCGGTCGAGGCGCAGCCCTACGACCTGCAGTTCTTCCCGCATCCGCCCAGGCAGCAGGCCAAGTACGGTCGCCTGACCGTGATGTCGGTCGCGGACCGCTACACCACCGGCGGCACCCGCGACGTGATCGCGATTTCCGGCGGCGCCCGCGAAGGCATCGACAACGGCACCGTGTTCTCGCTGTGGCGGCGCGGCGACTCGGTCAGCGACCGGGTCAAGGACGGGCTGGATCGCGACGAGGACGTGACCCTGTTCGAGAACAAGGTGCGCCTGCCCGACGAGTTCGCCGGCCATGCAATGGTGTTCCGCACCTTCGACAACGTCAGCTATGCGCTGGTGATGAGCAGCATCAAGCCGGTCCGGGTGGGCTACGAACTGAAGCATCCGGACGCGCCCTACTGAGTTTCAGGATTTCCTGACGCAAGACCGCAACGGCGCCCGAGGGCGCCGTTGCCGCTTGCGGGGGATGCTGGCGGCATGCCCGTCAGTCCCGACCATGAGCCGCTGCTGCGGCTGTTGCACAGCGGCGCGTCCGCGTCCGCGCTGCGCCGCCTGCTGGATACCCATGGCGATGCCGCCGCTGCGGTTGCCGCGGGGCGCCGTGACTGGGCCAGCCATGGCGTCGATGCCACCGCCTGCGCAGCTGTGCTGCGCCCGGAGGCGGCTGCGCTGGCCGGCAGCCTGCGGTGGCTGGAAGCGCCGGCTCACCACCTGCTCGGCTGGGCCGATGCGGCCTATCCCCCGCTCTTGCGGCGAATCGCATCGCCGCCCGCGACGCTGTTCGTGGCCGGCGATGCGGACCTGCTGTGGCGGCCCGCGGTCGCCATTGTCGGCAGCCGCGCGGCCACGGCGGGAGGGCGCGCCAACGCCGGGCAGTTCGCCGCTGCACTGGCGCGGGCGGGGCTGTGCGTCACCAGCGGGCTGGCGGCGGGAATCGACGCCGCCGCCCATCGGGCCACGCTGGACGCTGGCGGCACGACCGTGGCGGTACTGGGAACGGGTCCCGACATCGCCTACCCCGCCTGCCACCGCGCGCTGATGGCGCAGATCGCGCAGTCCGGTGCCGTGGTCAGCGAGCACCCGCCGGGCACCCAGCCCTTACGGACGCACTTCCCCAGCCGCAACCGCATCCTGGTGGGATTGAGCCTGGGTATCGTGGTGGTCGAGGCGGCCACCCGCTCCGGTGCGCTGATCACCGCCAGGCTGGCCGGCGACGCCGGACGCGAGGTGTTCGCCCTGCCCGGGTCGATCCACAATCCGATGGCGCGCGGCTGCCATCGGCTGATCCGCGAGGGCGCCGCGCTGGTGGAAACCCCCGCCGAGGTTGCCGAGGCGCTGGCGCCGCTGGTGCGGGACCTGGTGCGCTCGCTGCGCGGCGAGTTGTCGGCCTGCCCGGCGCCTGCTTCCGGAGCGGCGGGAAGCGGTTTGCCGGACCTGCCGCACATCAACCGGTTGTGGGATGCACTAGGCCATGACCCAACCGGTATGGATGAACTGCTGGAACGCAGCGGATTGACGGCGGCGGCGGTGTCGTCCATGCTGCTGGCGCTGGAGCTGGAAGGACGGGTCGCGGCCGAACATGGCCGTTACAGTCGGATCGGGGTCTGAGACCAGCGATTCGCTTCCACGGTGCCCCCGGGCACGAGCCAAGGACAGATGGACATGAAAGAGAGCATCCTGGACGTCCTGCTGTACCTCTTCGAGCACTACTTCGCCAACGATGACGCGGCGCTGTCCGATGCGGCATTCACCGCGCGCGACGGCTCACTGATGAGCGAGCTCGCGGCCGCCGGGTTCTCCCCTGCCGAAATCCACAAGGCCTTCGACTGGCTGGACGCCCTGGCGCGGCAGCGGCCGGCGCCGGGCCAGGCCCGCGCCAGCGGCCCGGTGCGGGTGCTGCACGGCACGGAACTGGACAAGCTGGACGTCGAGGCGCGCGGGTTCCTGCTGTACCTGGAGCAGCACGGCGTGCTCGATGCCGGCCAGCGCGAGCTGGTGCTGGATCGCGCGATGGCGCTGGACCAGGACGAACTGGATCTGGACGACCTGAAATGGGTGGTGCTGATGGTGCTGTTCAACCAGCCCGGTTCGGAGGCGGCCTATGCCTGGATGGAAACCCAGATGTACCTGGACGAACCGGAGCCGGTGCACTGAGGATCGATCCACCCCCGCCGCGTGGCCTGCAGCGCCCCGGCGGCGACCGCCGCCGGGTTCGCGGCCACCCGGACCGGCAGCCGCCATGCTTGACAGCGCGGGTGCGTCCGTGATTCCACTATAAATAAGGCGCCCGGGGCATTTGCTCCGGGCGTCGGCATCTACGGCGAGCCCGCCGCCGCCTCTCCTATCGGAACCCGCGCCACCATGGCCAAGAACCTGCTCATCGTCGAATCGCCCGCCAAGGCCAAGACGATCAACAAATACCTCGGCAAGGACTTCACCGTCCTGGCCAGCTATGGCCACGTGCGCGACCTGGTGCCGAAGGAGGGTGCGGTCGACCCCGAGCACGGCTTCGCCATGCGCTACGAGACCATCGAGAAGAACGAGAAGCACGTCGATGCCATCGCCAAGGCGGCCAAGGCCGCCGACCACCTCTTTCTGGCCACCGACCCGGACCGCGAGGGCGAGGCGATCAGCTGGCACATCGCCGAGATCCTGAGAGAGCGCAACCTGCTCAAGGACAAGTCCCTGCAGCGGGTGGTGTTCACCGAGATCACCCCGCGCGCGATCAAGGAGGCGATGGCGCAGCCGCGCGCGATCGCCGCCGACCTGGTCGATGCGCAGCAGGCGCGGCGCGCGCTGGACTACCTGGTCGGCTTCAACCTGTCGCCGGTGCTGTGGCGCAAGATCAAGGCCGGGCTTTCGGCCGGCCGCGTGCAGTCGCCGGCGCTGCGGATGATCGTGGAGCGCGAGGAGGAGATCGAAGCCTTCATCGCCCGCGAGTACTGGAGCATCGAGGCCGAGTGCGCGCATCCGTCGCAGGCCTTCACCGCCAAGCTGGTGAAGCTGGACGGGAGGAAGTTCGAGCAGTTCACGGTGACCGACGGCGACACCGCCGAGGCCGCGCGCCTGCGCATTCAGCAGGCCGCCAGCGGCAGGCTGCACGTCACCGACGTGGCCAGCAAGGAGCGCAAGCGCCGCCCCGCGCCGCCGTTCACCACCTCCACCCTGCAGCAGGAGGCCGCGCGCAAGCTCGGCTTCACCACCCGCAAGACCATGCAGGTGGCGCAGAAGCTGTACGAAGGCATCGCGCTGGGCGACGAAGGCACGGTCGGCCTGATCAGCTACATGCGTACCGACTCGGTGAACCTCTCGCAGGACGCGCTGGCCGAGATCCGCGACGTGATCGCGCGCGATTTCGGCACCTCCTCGCTGCCGGACCAGCCCAACACCTACCAGACCAAGTCGAAGAACGCGCAGGAAGCGCACGAAGCGGTGCGCCCGACCTCCGCGCTGCGCACCCCGGCGCACGTCGCCCGTTTCCTGACCGACGACGAGCGCAAGTTGTACGAGCTGATCTGGAAGCGCGCGGTGGCCTGCCAGATGATCCCGGCCACGCTCAACACCGTCACCGTGGACCTGTCCGCCGGCAGCGAGCATGCCTTCCGCGCCAGCGGCACCACCGTGGTGGTGCCCGGCTTCCTTGCGGTCTACGAGGAAGGCAAGGACAGCAAGGGCAAGGAGGACGAGGACGAAGGCCGCAAGCTGCCGCTGATGAAGCTGGGCGATACCGTGCCGCTGGACCGCATCCACGCCGACCAGCATTTCACCCAGCCGCCGCCGCGCTTCACCGAAGCGGCGCTGGTGAAGGCGCTGGAGGAGTACGGCATCGGCCGGCCGTCGACCTATGCCGCCATCATCCAGACCTTGCTGGGCAAGCAGTATGCGGTGCTGGACGGGCGCGCGTTCAAGCCCACCGACATCGGCCGCGCGGTCGGCAAGTTCCTGTCCAGCCATTTCTCCAAGTACGTCGACTACGACTTCACCGCCAACCTCGAGGACGAGCTGGATGCGGTGAGCCGCGGCGAGGAAGACTGGATCCCGCTGATGGAGAAGTTCTGGGGCCCGTTCAAGGCGCTGGTGGACGACAAGAAGGCGACGCTGGACAAGGCCGACGCCGGCAGCGTGCGCGTGCTGGGCGACGACCCGGCCAGCGGCCGCCCGGTCAGCGCGCGGATCGGCCGCTTCGGCCCGCTGGTGCAGATCGGCACGGTGGAAGACGAGGAGAAGCCGCGCTTCGCCTCGCTCAAGCCCGGCCAGAGCATCTACAGCATCAGCCTGGATGAAGCACTCAAGCTGTTCGAGATGCCGCGCAAGCTGGGCGTCGACGGCAATGGCGAGGAAGTGAGCGTCGGCATCGGCCGCTTCGGCCCGTTCGCCAAGCGCGGCAGCACCTACGCCTCGCTGAAGAAGGAAGACGATCCCTACGCCATCGACCTGGCGCGGGCGATCTTCCTGATCGAGGAAAAGGAAGAGATCGCGCGCAACCGCGTGATCAAGGAATGGCCGGGGCATGACGTGCAGGTGCTCAACGGCCGCTTCGGCCCGTACATCAGCGACGGCAAGCTCAACGGCAAGATCCCGAAGGACCGCGAACCGTCCTCGCTGTCGCTGGAGGAAACGTTGAAGCTGCTGGAGGAAACCGGCAAGCCGGCGCGCAAGGGTTTCGGTGCCAAGAAGGCAGCGGTGAAAAAAGCTGTCGCGAAGAAGGCCGCCGTGAAGAAGGCGCCGGCGGAAAAGCCGGCCACGAAGGCGGTCGCGAAAAAGGCCGCGCCCAAGAAGGCGGCGGCCAGGAAGGCACCGGCGAAGAAGGCCGCGCGACCGTATTCGTCCGACCTCGAGCCGGCCAAGCCGCTGCTGACCGCCGCGAAGGTGGAGCCGGGCAGGAAACGCGTGGTGAAGAAGCCGTCGCGGGACGAGGCGCCGTTCTGAGCGTCCGTCGTCATTCGGCGTAGATGGTGATGGGGGAGGAGTCACGGCATGGCCCCCACGCGAGCTTCGCTACCGTCATTGCCGGCTTCCGTCCGGGCGGCGTCATTACCCGCTCTGCCAAAAGTGAGCGACCGCGGAACCCTCGGGCGCGCACCCCAGCACCATCCGCGGCACGAGCAAGGGTGTCGTTCTGCGCTGAAACCCGCGCCTGTCCTGCGTTTGCGAGCATAAAATAAGTTTCAATCGCAACAAAAATTTCCTCCCGAAACCCTCTTGTTGCGATGCACAAACTGTGCTCTAGTCGGGGTGCGCATCGGGTTCCACAGGGAGAGTCGGAACGCGGGCGTTCCCAATCTTCTGCACGGACACGACCATGCGGCGCAGCCCGACTCGGGGTCTGTACGACCCTGCCAGCGAACACGACAGTTGCGGCTTCGGCCTGATCGCACAGGTCGAAGGCGGAGGGTCACGCGCCATCGTCGATGCCGCGCTGGAAGCCCTGGCGCGGATGGCGCATCGCGGCGGCGTGGCGGCGGACGGCCTGTCCGGCGATGGCTGCGGCATGCTGCTGCACGGCATCGACGGATTCGTGCGCACGCTGGCGAACGAAGTCGGCATCGCGCTGCATGACGGCCTGATCGCCGCCGGCAACGTGTTCCTGCCGCAGGACGACGGGCAGGATGCACAATGCCGCGAACTGCTGGCGCGGGAACTCGGCAACGCCGGCGTGCGCGTGATGGGCTGGCGCGACGTGCCGGTCGATCCTGTGGTGTGCGGCGCGCTGGCGCGCGCATCGCAGCCGCGCATCGCGCAGGTCTACGTGGAAGCCGATGGCGACGATGTCGATGCCCTCGAGCGCACGCTGTTCCTCGCCCGCAAGCGCGCCGAACAAGCGCTGTGCGACGTGCCCGACTTCTACGTCGTCAGCCTGTCCGCGCGCCTGCTGGGCTACAAGGGGATGGTGCTGCCCAAGCACCTGCGGCAGCTGTTTCCCGACCTTGCGCATCCGCAGCTTGCCGCGCGTGCAGTGGTCTTCCACCAGCGTTTCTCCACCAACACCCAGCCGCGCTGGCCGCTGGCGCATCCGTTCCGCCGGCTCGCCCACAACGGCGAGATCAACAGCATCGAGGGCAACCGCCGCTGGGCGCAGTCGCGCAGGGATGTGTGGAAGTCCCCGCTGCTGGACGTGAGCGGTTTCGACGAGGTGGTGTCGATGCACGGCTCCGATTCGCAGTCGCTCGACAACGCGCTGGAATGGCTGCTGCTGGGCGGCATGGACCTGCCCAAGGCGATGCGCATCCTGATGCCGCCGGCCACCCAGTCGCTGGAATACAAGGACGCCGACCTGTCCGCGTTCTACGAGTATTACGCGATCAATTCCGAACCGTGGGACGGCCCCGCCGGCGTGGTCACCTGCGACGGCAAGCACGCCGCCTGCACGCTGGATCGCAACGGCCTGCGCCCCGCGCGCTGGACGCTGACCCTTGATGGCGTATTCGCCATCGCCTCGGAAGCCGGCGTGCTCGACATCGAGCCCGCGCGCGTGCAGGCCAAGGGCAAGCTCGGCCCCGGCGAGATGATCGCGGTGGATCTGGCCAACGGCCGGCTGCTGGACAACGACGCCATCGACGCGCTCAACCGCGCGCGCGCGCCGTACAAGCAGTGGCTGCGGCAGGGCATGACCTACCTGCACACCGAGCTGATCGACCCGGCGCTGTGCGACGAACCCTTCGATGACGCCACCGTGCTCGGCTTCCAGAAGCTGTTCCAGCTCACCCGCGAGGAGCAGGAGCGCGTGTTGCGCCCGCTGGCGGAAACCGAGCAGGAAGCCATCGGCTCGATGGGCGATGACATCCCGATGGCGGCGATCAGCCAGCGCGTTCGCCCCTTGTACGACTGCTTCCGGCAGGCGTTCGCACAGGTGACCAACCCGCCCATCGATCCGCTGCGCGAAGCCTGCGTGATGACGCTGTCGACCCAGATCGGGCGCGAGGGCAACCTGTTCCACGATGGCCAGGACAACGTCGACCACGTCCTGCTGAATTCGCCGGTGCTGTCGCAGCGCAAGCTGCACCAGCTGCTGGCGCTGCCGCGTTTCGCCACCGCGTACCGCTACATCGATCTGTATTTCGACGACGGTAGCTCGCTGGAGCGGGCGCTGGACCGCATCTGCGCGCAGGCGGAGGAAGCGGTGCGCGCGGGTGACGAGCTGCTGATCCTGTCCGACCGTCGCCCGCGCCGAGGCGCCGCCGCCGTGCATGCATTGCTCGCTACCGGCGCGGTGCACCAGCACCTGGTACGCGCCGGCCTGCGCTGCGACGCCAACCTGATCGTGGAAACTGGCACCGCGCGCGATCCGCACCACTTCGCCTGCCTGATCGGCTTCGGCGCGACGGCGGTGTATCCGTACCTCGCGTACCAAACCCTGCACGCGCTGGGCCGGCGCGGCGTGCTCGGGGGCAAGAGCGGCAGCGAGCCGCAGCAGATCGGCCGCAGCTACCGGCGTGGGGTGAAGAAGGGCCTGCTGAAGATCCTGTCGAAGATGGGCATCGGCAGCATCGCCAGCTATCGCGGCGCCGGCCTGTTCGAGATCGTCGGCCTGGCCGATGAGGTGGTGGCGCGCTGCTTCGACGGCACGCCCTCGCGCATCGGCGGCGCGAGCTTCGCGCGGCTGGAAGCCGATGCGCGCGCTTTGGCCGCGCACGGCTGGGACGACGACGCGCTGCCCGAGATGGGCGGCTTGCTGCATTACGTGCACGGTGGCGAATACCACCAGTACAACCCGGAGGTGGTGCAGTCGCTGCAGCACGCGGTGCTGACCGGCGACCGCGGCGACTGGAAAACCTACACCCATCACGTCGATACCCGTCCGCCGGCGGCGCTGCGCGACCTGCTGCAGTTGAAGCTGGCCGCTGCGCCGCTGCCGCTGTCGGAAGTGGAGTCGGTGGAGGCCATCGTGCGCCGCTTCGACAGCGCGGCGATGAGCCTGGGCGCGCTGTCGCCGGAAGCGCACGAAGCCTTGGCGATTGCGATGAACCGCCTCGGCGGCCGCAGCAATTCCGGCGAAGGCGGTGAAGACCCGGCGCGCCACGGCACCGAGCGGCGCAGCAAGATCAAGCAGGTCGCTTCGGGCCGCTTCGGCGTCACCCCCGAATACCTCATCAATGCGGAAGTGCTGCAGATCAAGCTGGCGCAGGGCGCCAAGCCCGGCGAGGGCGGGCAGCTGCCGGGCAGCAAGGTCAATCCGCTGATCGCGCGGCTGCGCCACGCCAAACCCGGCATCGGCCTGATCTCGCCGCCGCCGCACCACGACATCTATTCCATCGAAGACCTAGCGCAGCTGATCTTCGATCTGCGGCAGGTCAATCCGCAGGCGTTGATCTCGGTGAAGCTGGTGTCGCACGCGGGCGTGGGCACCATTGCCGCCGGCGTGGCCAAGACCGGCGCCGACCTCATCACGATTGCCGGCCACGACGGCGGCACTGGAGCCAGTCCGCTCGGTTCGGTGCGCTATGCCGGCGTGCCGTGGGAGTTGGGCCTGTCGGAAGCGCGGCAGGCCTTGCAGGCGAACGACCTGCGCGGGCGCGTGCTGCTGCAGACCGATGGTGGATTGAAGACCGGCCTCGACGTCATCAAGGCCGCCCTGCTGGGCGCGGACAGCTTCGGCTTCGGCACCGCGCCGATGATCGTGCTGGGCTGCAAATACCTGCGCATTTGCCACCTCAACAACTGCGCTACCGGCATGGCAACGCAGGACGAACGCCTGCGCCGCGACCACTTCAAGGGCCTGCCGGAGCGGGTGGAATGCTTCTTCCGCAACGTGGCCGAGGACGTGCGCGAATGGCTGGCGCTGCTGGGCCTGCGCACGCTGGACGAGGCGATTGGCCGCACCGACCTGCTGGAACAGCACCTGCGGGCGACCCGCGAGGATGTCGACGTGGACCTGTCGCGGCTGCTGGCGCGCGATCCGGCGCAGGCGGCCGGCTTCTGCGGCACGCCCGCATTGCAGGCGCCGCCGGACGGCCTGGCCGCGCAGCTGGACGAGGCGCTGGGCGAGGCCATCGATCGCGGCCTGGGCGGCGCGTTTGTCGGCAGCATCCGCAACACCGACCGCAGCATCGGCGCGCGCCTGTCCGGCCGCATCGCCCGCGTCCACGGCAACACCGGGATGAGCCACGCGCCGTTCGACGTGCGCCTGGCCGGCAGCGCCGGCCAAAGCTTCGGCGCGTTCAACGCCGGCGGCCTGCACCTGCACCTGAGTGGCGAAGCCAACGATTACGTGGGCAAGGGCATGGCGGGTGGCCGCATCGTGCTGCAGCCACCGGCCGGCAGCCTGTTCGCCTCGCAGGACACGCCAATCCTCGGCAACACCTGCCTGTACGGCGCCACCGGCGGCGAGCTGTTCGCGGCCGGCCGCGCCGGCGAGCGCTTCGCGGTGCGAAATTCCGGCGCCACCGCGGTCATCGAGGGCGCGGGCGACCACTGCTGCGAATACATGACCGGCGGCGCGGTGGTGGTGCTGGGCCGCACGGGGCTGAACTTCGGCGCCGGCTTCACCGGCGGGCTGGCCTACGTGCTCGACCTCGAGCGTGATTTCGTCGACCGCTACAACCACGAGTTGATCGACATCGCCCGCATCACCCCGGAAGGGCTGGACGGCTATCGCCAGCACCTCACTGACCTGATCGACGCGCACGCGCGGCTGACCGGCAGCGCCTGGAGCGCGCGCATCCGCGAGGAGTTCCGCGACTTCGTCGGCAAGTTCTGGCTGGTCAAGCCGAAGGCGGCGAGCCTGGAAGCGTTGGCGAACGAATTGCGGAGGGCGGCGTGATGAAAGGAGCGGCGAATACCCTGCTCTTGCTCGTCATTCCCGCCTTCGCGGGAATGACGGCACAGAGTTCCAGATGACGGAACAAGGTTCCACTTACTGCACATACCGCACTTGCCGAGGCAACCCATGAGCAAGAAGCACCTGTTCCAGTTCCTCGAATCGCCGCGCGAGATGCCGGCCAAGGTGCCGCTGGCCGAGCGCGTGGCCGGCAGCTTCGACGAGCTGTACGGCCGTTTCGGGCAAGCCGAAGCCTCGCACCAGGCCGGCCGCTGCCTGGACTGCGGCAACCCGTATTGCGAGTCGAAGTGCCCCGTCCACAACTACATTCCCAACTGGCTGCAGCTGGTGCAGGAAGGGCGCATCGTCGAAGCGGCGGCGCTCTGCCACGAAACCAATCCGCTGCCGGAGATGTGCGGACGGGTGTGTCCGCAGGATCGGCTGTGCGAGGGCGCGTGCACGCTCAACGACGGCTTCGGCGCGGTCACCATCGGCGCGGTCGAGAAGTACATCGTCGATACCGCGTTCGCGCAGGGCTGGCGGCCCGACCTGTCGAAGGTGAAGCCGACCGGCAAGCGAGTGGCGGTGGTCGGCGCGGGGCCGGCCGGTCTGGCCTGTGCGGATCGGCTGGCGCGCAGCGGCATTGAGGCCACCGTGTTCGACCGCTATGAACAGATCGGCGGGCTGCTGCAGTTCGGCATCCCCAGCTTCAAACTGGACAAGGCGGTGATCGCGACGCGGCGCGCGGTGCTGGAAGGCATGGGCATCCGCTTCCGGCTCGGCGTGGAGGTGGGCCGCGATCTCGCCATCGATGCGTTGCTGCGCGAGTACGACGCGGTGTTCCTCGGCCTCGGTGCGTATCGCTATACCGACGGCGGGTTGCCGGGGCAGGACTTGCAAGGCGTGCTGCCGGCGCTGCCCTTCCTGGTGCAGAACGGTCGCATCGTCACCGGCAGCGAACCGGCAGGACGACCCATTGCCGGCTGGGAGGATCAGCTCGTGCTGCCGGATCTGCGCGGCCAGCGCGTGGTGGTGCTCGGTGGTGGCGACACCGGCATGGACTGCGTGCGCTCGGCGATCCGGCTCGGCGCCGCCAGCGTGACCTGCGCTTACCGTCGCGACGAAGCCAACATGCCGGGCTCCGCGCGCGAGGTGGCGAACGCGCGCGAGGAAGGCGTGCAGTACCTGTTCAACCGCCAGCCGCTGGAGATCGTCGGCGACGGGAAGGTCGGCGGCGTGCGCATGGTGGAGACGCGGTTGGGCGCGCCCGACGGCAATGGCCGTCGCGCCGCGGAAGCGATTGCCGGCAGCGAATCGCTGCTGGAGGCCGACGTGGTCATCATCGCCTTCGGCTTCAGCCCGCGCGCGCCGCAATGGCTGCAGGCGCTGGGCGTGCAGGCGCAGGCCAACGGCCGGCTGCTGGTCGGCGGCAACGGCCGGCTGCCGTACCAGACCGCGCATGACGCGCTGTTCGCTGGTGGCGACTGCGTGCGCGGCGCCGACCTGGTGGTGACCGCCGTGCAGGAGGGCCGCGATGCCGCGGCCAGCATCGCGCGGATGCTGCGTGGCGTAAAGGCGATCCCGGTGGCGCTGACGGCCGCCTGAAGGCGGCGCGGCGCGGGGTTTCGCTGCGCCCTCCGGCGCGCCAAGATACCGGCATGCGATCTGCCGCCGCTCTTGTCGCCTGCCTGTTGCCACTGACCATCGATGGCGCGTGGGCGCAGTCGGCACCGAAACCGCCGGCCACCGTCACCGTCTATCGCTGTACCGATGCCCGCGGCAAGGTCAGCCTGCAGGACGCGCCCTGTGCGGAAGGACAAGCGCAGCAGGCGCGCCAGATGCTGCGTCCGGCCGATGCCCCAACGCCGCGTGCCGGATCCGTGCCCGCACCCCGCGCGCCGGTCTCATTGCCACCGCCGCGCACCGTCTACCTGGCGCCGCCGCGCCCGATGTACGAATGCGTCACGCCAGAGGGCCGGCGCTATACCAGCGACGACGGCCGCGGCAATCCGCGCTGGGTGCCGCTGTGGGCCCTGGGCTATCCGGCGGTGCGGCCGCATTCGGTGCTGGGCGGCAACATCGGCCATCCCGACAGGGTGCTGCATCCGCCGCACCGCGACGTGATCTGGCCGGTCGCCACCGGCGGCGGGACGTGGGTGCGCGACGACTGCGCGATGCTGCCGCCGCGCGAGGCCTGCGCGCGCCTGCGCGACCGCCGCAGCGAGCTGCGCACGCGCTTCTTCAACGCGCAGGAAAAGGAGCGCGATGTGCTGCGCGAAGAGGAGCGCGCGCTCAACGCCCGCCTCGACAACGACTGCGGTGGCCGCTGAGGTGCGCGCCGTCCTCGTCCTGGTCCTGCTGCTCAGCGCCCCGCGCGCGCTGCCCGCGCAGGACACCGTCTTCTACAAATGCACCGATGCCCAGGGCAACGTGTCGATGCAGAATCGCGCCCCCTGCGCACCCGGCATGAAGCAGGAAATCCGCCGGATCGGAGCGGTCAAGACCATGCCCGTGCCGGCGAGGAAGCCGCGGGTGGAAGCGCCGGCACCGCCGCCGCAGTACGGCGACTTCGTACTGGTCAGCGGTCCGTCGATGCAGCGCGCCCCCGCGCCCGAGGCCGCCGGCCTGCCCGCGCCGCCCCCGCTGTACCAGTGCCGGACCTGGGAAGGCGAAACCTATTTCGGCGAGAGTGCCGAGCCGCCGCCGCGCTGCGCCCCGCTGCAGGTGACCGGCCTCGACGGCCGCGCATCCGTCGGCATGGCCAGTGCGTGCGAGATGAAGCAGGACAGCTGCACCGCGGTGCCGGAGGCGCAGCTGTGCGCCAGCTGGTACCGGCGGCTGGACGAGGCCGAGTTCAAGCTGCGCTATGCGGATGACGGCAGCCGCCGCGCCCGCCAGGCCGCGTTCGACGCGGTCGCTGCGGAGATCAAGGCCAGCCGCTGCGCGACCAGCGTGCCGGCGGTGCCCTGACGGTCTTTTATCGGGCATCCTGCACAAGGCATCGCGCCCCTGCGGTGCGCTCCTACAGAATAGGGAGTCGAATACGGGTGGGCGCGGAACGAACGGATGGATAGCGGCGGTCTGGAACTGGCACTGGTGTTCCTGCTGGCAGCGGTGCTGGCGGTGCCGCTGTTCAAGCGCTTCGGGCTGGGCGCGATCCTCGCGTACCTGGCGACCGGGGTGCTGCTGGGGCCGCACGAGCTGGCGCTGGTGCGCGACCCGGACAAGGTGCTGGCGGCCAGCGAGATCGGCGTGGTGATGCTGCTGTTCGTGATCGGGCTGGAGCTGTCGCTGCCGCGGTTGAAGGTGATGCGCAAGCCGATCTTCCTGGTCGGCGGCCTGCAGGTGCTGTTGTGCGGGCTGGCGCTGGGCGCGCTGGCGATGCTGTCCGGGCTGGGCTGGAAGGCGGCGCTGGTGGTGGGCCTGGGGCTGGCGCTGTCGTCCACCGCGGTGGGGCTGCAGCTGCTGGCCGAGCGCAAGGAGTTGGCCACCGAGCACGGCCGGCTGGCATTCGCGATCCTGCTGTTCCAGGACCTGGCGGCGATCCCGCTGCTGGCCGCGATCCCGCTGCTGGGCAAGGCCAAGAGCGTGGGCCTCGAGGGCGGCGAGGTGCTGCGCGCCGTGCTGCTGATCGCGGCGCTGGTGGTCGGCGGCCGCTACCTGCTGCGCCACCTGTTCCGCGCCATCGCCCGCACCGACCTGCCGGAGGTGTTCACCGGCGCCGCGCTGCTGGTGGTGCTGGGCAGCGCCTGGCTGATGCAGGTCGCGGGGCTGAGTGCCGGGCTGGGCGCGTTCCTGGCCGGCGTGCTGCTGGCCGAATCGGAATACCGGCACGAACTGGAAGCGCAGATCCGCCCGTTCGAGGGCCTGCTGCTGGGCCTGTTCTTCATGGCCGTGGGCATGGGCATCGACGTGCAGCGGGTGGCCACGGAACCGCTGCTGATCGGAACCGGGGTGGCGGTGCTGCTGGCGGTGAAGGCGTTGCTGCTGTTTGCCCTGGGCCTGCGCCCTGGGCGGCTGGATCCGCGCAGTGCCTGCCTGCTGGCGGCGGTGCTGGCGCTGGGCGGCGAATTCGCCTTCGTGGTGTTCAGCGAGGCGGGGCGGGCCAGACTGCTGGATGCCGCCACCCACGACCGCCTGACCGCCATCGTCGGCCTGTCGATGGCGGCCACCCCGCTGTTGCTGATGCTGGCCTCGAAGCTGCTGCCCGACAAGCTGGCATCCGAAGCGCACGAATACGATGCGATCCCGCAGGACCGCCACCCGCAGGTGCTGATCGCCGGCTTCGGCCGCTTCGGCCAGATCATCGCCCGCCTGCTGCGCGCGCAGGGCATCGCCTTCATCGCGATCGACCCGGACATCGAACAGGTCAACCTGTCGCGGCAGATCGGCACCGACCAGATCTACTACGGCGACCCCACCCGGCTGGCGCTGCTGCGCTCGGCCGGCGCGGCGCGGATCCGCATCTTCGTGGTCGCCATCAACGGCGTCGAGGCCAGCCTGCGGATGGTGCGGCTGGTGCGCAAGCACTACCCGCAGGCGCGGGTGTTCGCGCGTGCGCGCGACCGCCGCCATGCCTGGCAGCTGGTGGACCTGGGCGCGGAAGCGCTGCGCGAGACGTTCTGCAGCAGCCTGGAAATCGGCCGCGAGGTGCTGGTGGCGCTGGGTATGGACCGCGAGCAGGCCGAACACCGCGCGCGCCGGTTCCGCGAATGGGACGAGTCGCTGCTGGAGCAGCAGCGGCTGCTGCAGGACGACGAGGACGCGCTGCTGCAGGCCACCCGCGACGCGCGGCGGGAGCTGGACGGGCTGTTCGAGGCCGATGCCGGTGGCGGCCGCGGTGATGCTCCGTCCGGACCTGCATAGGCTCTGATCCGATCGTGGCGATGCCTTCGCCGGCGACGGGTGCCAGCGGGCTGCGTCCGCTGCCAGCTTGGGTGTCTGCATGCGCGGTTGGTCGCGCCGCTGGTTCTTGCGGGCGCGACGGCGGGTGGCTTGTCGCGCCAACGCCTGCCAGCGACCCGGCTACTCGCGCAGGAAGCGCGCCATCGATACGCCCGAGGGCGGCGGCGCGACGGGCGGCACCAGCTCGGCGGCGATATCGACATAACCGCGCATGAGCGCCACGTCGCGCGGGGTGCGTCCGCCCGCATCGGTCTGGGCCGGGTCGGCGCCGGCGTGCAGCAGCGCGTGCACCGTACGGCGCAGGCCGTGTAGTGCGGCCAGGTGCAGGGGGCCGTAGCCACGTGCGTCGCGGGCATCCAGCCGCACGTCCTCGTCCAGCAGGCGCTCCAGCGCCGCCAGCAACACGTCCTCGTTGCTCGGCGTGCCGGGTTCCGCGCGCGCGCCCAGCAGCAACAGCAGCGGGGTGGTGCCGTTCTTCGCCGGCAGGTGCGGGTCGGCGCCGGCCAGCAGCAGGCCGTCCAGCAGTGCCAGCAGGCGGGTGCGGTCGCGCGCGGTGAAGCCGTACAGGGCCGCGCAGTGCAAGGGGGTCTGGCCCTGGGCGTCCACCGCGTGCAGGTCGGCGCCGGCGCGCAGCAGCCGCGCCACCAGTTCCGGCAGGCCCAGCGCGGCAGCCAGCATCAGCACCGTGACGTCGCCGGGCAGGCGCTGTTCCAGGCTGCAGCCGGCTTCCAGCAGGCGCTCGACGATGCCCGGCTGGCGCATGCTGACGGCGGCGGAGAGTGCGGTGGCGCCGGTGTTGGCGGTGCGGCCGGGATCGGCGCCGCGTGCCAGCAGGTCTTCCACCAGGCCGAGGTGCCCGCCGCCGGCCGCGCGCAGCAGGGCGGTGCAGCCCTGGCTGTCGGTGGTGTCGACCGGGAAGCCGAGGTCCAGCAGGCGGCGCACCGCGTCGCGGTCGCCGGTGATGGCGGCGGCCGGCACGTCGGTGGCGCGCAGCGGGCGATGCGGTAACGGCCAGCCGCGCCAGTCCAGCCAGTCGGCGAGGTCGCGGCGACCGCTGGCCAGGGCGATCCCGAGAGGCGTCTGCCCGTCGGCGGCACGCCGATCCGGCGCGGCACCGGCGGACAGCAGCGCGGTCAGCATCCGCGGCCGCCCCAGGCTGGCGGCATGGTGCAGCGCGCTCATGCCGCGGCCATCGCAGGCATCGGGATCGCCGCCATTGGCCAGCAGCTGTTGCAGCAGCGCCTGCCAATCCAGCCGCACCGCCAGCAGCAGCGGCGGGTCGCCGGCGGCGGAGGCGGCGAAGGGATCGGCGCCGCGCGCCAGCAGTTCCAGCGCGAACGCTTCGGCGCCCGCGACATCCGGCGCATCGAGGCAGCCGGCCAGATAGTCCGCCAGCCCGCCGGCGCCGGCCGGCGAGGCGCCGGCTGCCAGCAGGCGGCGGGCGACGGCGATGCCCGCTGCGCCGCGGGTCAGGGCGCAACGCAGGGGCGTGGCCGAGCCGTCGCCGCGGTACTCGGGGTGGGCGCCCTGGCGCAGCAGCCAGTCGACGCGGGCCGGGCTGCCGGCGATCTCGGTATCGGCCAGCAGGCGATCGAGGTCGTCGCTTTCCAGCCGCGCCGCCAGCTTCTGCAGGCGTGCCGCGTCGGCGTCTTCCAGCAACGCTTCCCGCAGCAGGAGCGACGGCGGCCGCTCCGGCAGGTCGTCCTCGTCGGGCCGCAGCGCAGCCGGACTGCGGCCCGGGTCGAGCAGCGCCGCCAGCGTCCAGCGCCCTGCGGTTTCCGCAAGATCCACCGCACTGCGGCCTTGCGCGTCCGTTGCGTGCGGATCCACGCCCAGTGACAGCAGCAGCTGCACCATGGCCGGCGTAGGCGCCTCCGCCGCGCAAGCCAGGTGCAGCGCGTTGGCACCGGAGGCGTCGCAGGCACCGGCATCGGCGGCTGCGGCCAGCAGGATGTCCAGCGCCGCCAGCGCGCCGCTGCGGGCGGCCTCCAGCAGGGGCGTTCGGCCTTCGCCATCGCGCGCATCGACCTCGGCGCCTGCCTCCAGCAGGGCCTGGCAAATGGCGGCGTGGCCGGCCGCGGCGGCCTCGTGCAGGGCGCTGCGGCCGCGCGCGTCGCGGGCATTGGGTTTGGCCTTGTGGCGCAGCAGCAGCAGGACGCCGGCGGGATCGTCCTCGTCGCTGCCGGCGGCGGCCAACAGCGCGGGCTGGCCGCCAGCGGGCTCCGGGCGCGCGCCGCGTTCCAGCAGGAACCGCGCCAGCCGCCAGTTGCCGCAGGCGCAGGCGCTGCCGAGCGGCGACAGGCCGGCGGCGTTGAGCGCATCGATGGCCGCCGCGGCGTCGCGCAGCAGCGCCGCCACGCCCGGGTCGGAGCTGCGGGCGGCGTGGTGCAGCGGGGTGTTGCCGTCGGCGTCGGCCAGGCGCGGGTCGGCGCCGTTGGCCAGCAGGGTCATCACCGCTTCCGGCCGGCCGTGCCAGCTGTCGCGGGTGGCGGCCAGCAGCGGCGTCATCCCGTCGTGCATCGCATTGACGTCGACGCCGCGTTCGATCAGCGCCCGCAGCAGGCGCAGGTCCGGCAGCACCGCGGCCAGCACCGGCAGGCTGCGGCGGTCGCGCGCATCGGGTTCCGGCGGCGCGTGCGGATCGGCGCCGGCGGCCAGCAGCGCCAGCGCGCGCTCGACCCGGCCCAGCCGCGCGGCGGCGTACAGCTGCCGGCTCAGGCCGGCGAGTTCGGCGGCCGAACTGACCTCATCCTCGGCGGGCAGCGGCGCGATGGCTGGCGCGCGCCCAAAGGCTTCTTCCGCCAGTCCGGCAGCATCGGCGCCGGCGTCCATTTCCACCACCGGCAGGCCGTGCAGGGCGACCGCAGGCGCCGCCGACTGCAGCGCGAAGTGCGCCAGCGGCAGCAGCAGCGCATAGGCAATGCCGGCAATCAGGCGGCTAGCGCCCGCCAGCAGCCCCGGCCAGCCCAGCAGCAGGCCGCCCGCCAGCAGCAGGAATACCGGCACTGCGCCAAGCAGCAGGCCGCGCCAGGCGGCCGGATCCTGCGCCTGCCGGGCGGCGAAGCGCGACTGCGCGCTGCCGCCGCTGCGCTCCAGCGTGTACCAGTCCGGCCAGCGCCACCACAGCGCCACCAGCAGCGCGCCGGCCAGTCCGGCCAACGCCAGCGCGTGGCCCAGCGAAGGCGCTTCGCGCAGCCGCAGCAGTGGCCAGGCCAGCAGCGCGCCGGCCAGCAGGAAGCCGCCGCCCCAGTGCAGCGCCAGCCGGCCGGCATCGGCGGCCAGCGCGCGTTGGTTGCGGCTGCCGCGGAGCAGCGCGATCCCCAGTGCAGCCGGCACCTGCGCCAGCCAAGCCAGCGCGGCGGCGGCACCGTCGCCGGCGTACCCGCTGCCGATGGCCGCCAGCAGTGCAACCACGAGCAGCGCGGCGCCAGCCACGGGCATGCGCTCAGGCATCGGTGCCCCAGTCGTCGCTCATCGGATCGGCCACGGTCGGCGGAAACTGCAGGTGGAAGCCACGGCTGGCCAGGTTGCTGCGCACCACGTCCGGGTTCTCGCGCGCCAGCCGGCGCTCCGGCGTCAGCGCCACTTCCAGCACGAACTGCAGGCTGCCCAGCTGCGCGCGCAGCGGCTCCGGCAGGCAGCCGAAATCGTCGCGCGTGGCGAGGTAGAGATAGGTGTCGGCCTTTTTCAGGCTCTTGTAGACGAAGGCAAGCATCGCGATCCGGGGGAATCGGGTTTGCGGAATCAATCACGGATTGTGCGGTAAAGCGCGCTGCGGCGGAACCGCTGTCGGGACATCCGGCACAGGCGCGGAAAAAACCGGCTGCTACGCTGCCGGATTCGTTCCGCCTCGGATCCTTCCATGCGCCTTGTCCCGCTTGCGTTCGCACTGCTGTCCCTCCTGCCCGCCGCGCGCGCCGCCGAGCGGGTCAGCCTGACCCAGGCGATGGCCGATCCCGACTGGATCGGCAACCCGGTGGAGCGCGCGTGGTGGGGCTGGGACGGCAAGTCCGCCTACTACCTGCAGAAGCGCGACGGCGCCGCCATTCGCGATACCTGGCGGGTGGGTGTGGATGGCGCCGCCGCGAGCCGCCTGGACGATGCCGCGCGCGCCGACCTCGACGCCGATGGCGCGGTGGTGGACGCGGCCCGCAACCGCAGCGCCTTCATCCGCAATGGCGATGTGTTCGTGCGCGACCTGCGCAGCGGCGCGCTGCAGCAGCTGACCCGCGACAACCAGGCCGCCTCGCGCCTGCAGTGGGGCAGCAGCGGCGCGCTGGTGTGGCGCGCGGGCGAGGCGTGGTATCGCTGGGACGGCCGCGGCGTGGCCCAGGCCGCGGTGGCAAAGGCCGAAGAGGCGCCGGGCACGCCGCCCAAGGCCGACGACCTGCGCGACCGCCAGCTGCGCCTGATCGCCACCCTCAAGGACGACCGCGCCCGCCGCGACGCCGCGCGCGTGCAGGCCGACGACTGGCGCAAGGCCGATCCCACCCGCGCGCCGGCGCCGGTCTATCTGGGCAAGGGCGTGGAGATCGCCGACACCGCGCTGTCCCCCGATGGCCGCTGGCTGCTGGCGGTCACCCGCGAGAAGGGCGCCGACGGCGGCCGCGCCGGCAAGATGCCGATGTACGTCACCGAGTCCGGCTACGAGGAGTTCGAGGACGTCCGCACCCGCGTCGGCCGCGGCGATCCGCTGCCGCACAGGCTGTGGCTGGCCGACCTTGCCACCGGCAAGCTGGCCGAGCTGGCCTTCGACGCGCTGCCCGGCATCGCCGTCGATCCGCTGGCGGAGATGCGCAAGGCCGCCGGCAAGCCGGCGCTGCAGGGCAACCGCACGCTGCAGGTGGGCGGCATCGAGTGGAGTGCCGATGGCCGCAATGCCGCGGTGATGCTGCGCGCCATCGACAACAAGGACCGCTGGATCGCCAGCGTCGCGCTCGACGGCGCGCGCCTGCAGCCGCGCCACCGGCTCACCGATCCGGCGTGGATCAACTGGGGCTTCAACGAATTCGGCTGGCTGCCGGATGGCCGCACGCTCTGGTACCTCAGCGAGGAAAGCGGGTTCTCGCATCTCTACACGCTGGACGGCACGCGCCGCCGCCAGCTCACCCAGGGCCGTTGGGAAGCTTCGCAGGTCAGCGTGTCGCGCGATGGCGCCACGTTCCGGTTCCTGTGCAACCGCAGCGCACCCGGCGACTACGAGGTCTGCAAGGTGCCCGCCGCCGGCGGCGAGGTGCGCGAGCTGACCGCGCTGGACGGCGTGGAGGATTTCACCCTCTCGCCCGACGGAACGAAGCTGCTGGTGCGGCATTCGCTGGCCTACCTGCCGCCGCAGCTGTCGGTGGTGGATGCCGGCGGTGGCGAAGCGCAGCGCCTCACCGACACCCGCAGCGCGGACTTCAAGGCGCGCAGCTGGATCCAGCCGCAGCTCGTGCAGGTGCCCAGCAAGCACGGCGCCGGCACCGTCTGGGGCAAGTTCTACGGCCCGGAGAAGCTGGAGGAGGGCAGGAAATATCCCATCGTGATGTTCGTGCACGGCGCCGGCTACCTGCAGAACGTGTCGGCGCGCTACCCCAACTACTTCCGCGAGCAGATGTTCCACAACCTGCTGGTGGACCAGGGCTACCTCGTGCTCGACCTCGACTACCGCGCCAGCGAAGGTTACGGGCGCGACTGGCGCACCGCGATCTACCGCTGGATGGGCAAGCCCGAGCTGGAAGATTACCTCGACGGCCTCGACTGGCTGGTGGAAACCAAGCAGGGCGACCGCGACCGCGCCGGCATCTACGGCGGCAGCTATGGCGGCTTCATGGCCTTCGCCGCGCTGTTCCAGAAGCCCGGCGTGTTCAAGGCCGGCGCCGCGCTGCGCCCGGTCAGCGACTGGTCGCAGTACAACCACGAATACACCAGCAACATCCTCAACACGCCAGAACTCGATCCCGAGGCGTACAAGCGGTCTTCGCCGCTCGAGTACGCCGAGGGCCTGCAGGACCATCTGCTGATCGCCCACGGCATGATCGACGACAACGTGTTCTACAAGGACTCGGTGATGCTGGCGCAGAAGCTCATCGAGCTGCGCAAGGACAAGTGGGAGCTCGCCAGCTATCCGCTGGAGCGGCACGGCTTCACCCATCCCGACGCGTGGTACGACGAATACCGGCGGATCTGGGAGCTGTTCGAGAAGACGTTGAAGCCGTAGGACGAAGGCGCATCGAGAACAAGAGCGTGCAGGAGGACAACGAAGATCGCGTTCGCCAAGGGCATTCCGTCGCCACCGATACCGGGGATTGGGCCTTTGAAACACATCATGCTCGCGGCATTGGGTGTGTTACCGATTTGGCGATGCTTACTTCTTCAGCTTTTCGACCAGATCGCCGGCCGGCATGAACACGAATGCCTTGCCGATGCGCTCGCTGCGCATCAGTTTCAGTTTGGCCAGCGCTAGCAGGTCGGAGCGGGCGGTCTGGTAGCTGATGTCCTGGATCTGCATGTGCCGGTCGATGCGGTAGGTCTTGTCCGGATGCCGCACCGCATCCAGCAGCAATTCCCGCTGCCGGTGATTGAGCTTTCCGCCGAGGCGCGAGCCGGGGCGCAGCATGCCTTCCGCGCGCTGGCGCTCGTCCGCCTTGCGCGCCAGCCAACCGTGCAGTCCGTCGATGGCGCCGAGGATCACATCAAGATGGTGATCGACGAAGTAGCCCAGGTCGGCCTCATCCGTTTCCGTGTACAGATAGGCGCGCAGGTACTGCGCTTTCGACCGCTTGAACACGCTGGAGACCGACAGGAACTCGGTCAGCCAATAGCCTGAGCGCAGCATCGACCAGTAGAACAAGGTGCGCGCGGTGCGTCCGTTGCCATCGCAGAAGGGATGGTCATAGCCGATCTGGAAATGCAGCGCGATGGCGCGGATCACCGGATGCAGGAAGCCGGCTTCATTGGTGCCGTTGGCGAAGTCGCACAGTGCCTGCATGCGCGCGGGAAGTTCGTCCGCGTGCGGCGGTACATGCAAGGTGCGCCCGGTTTCATCCTGCACCACGATGTTGTCATCGACGGTGCGCAAGCGGCCCGCCTGTGCGGGATCCTCCAGCGTGTCGGCGGTGAGCTGCCGGTGGATCTCGAAGACCGCTTCCGGCGTCAGCGGCTGGTCGCGCCAGCGCTTGAGTTCCTGCATCGCCAGGTAATTGTTGTGGATCATGCGTTCGCCATGATCCCGGGGTGCCCGGCCGCTGCGAAGCATTTCCTTGGCGACTGCCGTGGTGGTGCCCGCGCCCTCCAGTTGCGAGGAGGTCATCGCTTCTTCGATCTGCGAGCGGATCAGGAAGCGTTCCTTCGCGCGTTCGTCGGCGATGCTGTCCAGGCCGCGCAGGGAGCCGGAGCACTCGCGCGTGATCGTGTGCAGTTTTTCCGCGATGGAGTCCGTCAGTGCAACCCGGAACGGCTGCCCATCCTTGTCCTTGAGCGGCAGGTCGCGTGCGGCGGTGGTGCGCGCCATCTTGATCGCCAGCCACCACAGTTCGCTGCTCAGCCCGTCAGGCGGAGGCAGGTGGCGCAGATGATCCCAGTGTTCGTAGCGGCCGCGGACTTCCGGCCCGATGCGCAGGCGCAGTAGCTTGCCGAACTCGCTCGCATGGAGGTCGAGCAGTTGGCCGAAGGCGAGCGGCGAGACAGGGACTTTCATGGCACCTGTCAATTTACTACTAAATGAAAACAAATTAGTAGAAAGTTGACATGATGTCGGCAAGCAACTGATTTTATTGATCTATCTTTCCAGAATCGCCACCACGCCCATGCCGCCGGCGGTGCAGATCGAGATCAGGCAGCGGCCGCCGCCGCGCTGCTTCAGCTCCTTGGCGGCGGTGGCGACGATGCGCGCGCCGGTGGCGGCGAACGGGTGGCCGGCGGCCAGCGAGGAGCCATTCGGATTGATCCTGGCCGGGTCGATGCGGCCCAACGGCGCGTCGAGGCCCAGGCGGGTCTTGCAGTAGTCCTCGCTTTCCCACGCGCGTAGCGTGCACAGCACCTGCGCGGCGAAGGCTTCGTGGATTTCGTAGAAGTCGAAGTCCTGCAGCGAAAGCTTGTTGCGCTTGAGCATCTCGGCGACGGCCACGGTCGGCGCCATCAGCAGGCCTTCGCCGTGGACGAAATCGACCGCGGCGACCTGCGCGTCGCGCAGGTGGCAGAGCACTTCGTGGCCGTGCTGCGCGGCCCACTCGTCGCTGGCCAGCAGGCAGGCGGAGGCGCCGTCGGTCAGCGGGGTGGAGTTGCCGGCGGTCAGCGTGCCCTTGCCCGAGGTCTTGTCGAAGGCCGGCTTGAGCGTCGCCAGCTTCTCGATGCTGCTGTCCGGGCGCAGGATATTGTCGCGGTTGACCCCGCGGAAGCTCACCACCAGGTCGTCGAAGAAGCCGCGCGCGTAGGCGGCGGCCAGCTTGTGATGCGAGGCGACCGCCAATTCGTCCTGCGAATCGCGGGAGATGTTCCATTCCTTCGCCATGTCCTCGCAGTGCTGGCCCATCGACTTGCCGGTGCGCGGCTCGGCCACGCCGGGGAAGTCCGGCTTCAGTTCGGCGAAGCGGAAGCCCTTGAACGCCGCCAGCTTGTCCTTGAAGGTCTTGGCTGCCGCGGCCTTCAGCAGGCGCTGGCGCAGCGCCTTGCCGTAGACGATCGGCACGTCGGAGGTGGTGTCGGAGCCGCCGCCGATGCCGGCTTCGATCTGGCCGGTGGCGATCTTGCCGGCGATGTGGACGATCGTGTCCAGCGAGGTGCCGCAGGCGCGCTGCAGGGTGACGCCCGGCGTCAGCGGCGACAGGCCGGAGGACAGCGCGGCCTCGCGGCCGAGGTTCCAGTCGGAGGAGTGCTTGATCACCGCGCCCATCGCCACTTCGCCCAGCTGCTGCCCGTGCAGGCCGAATTTCTCGACCAGCGCGCCCAGCGTGCGCACCGACATGCCGAGGTTGCCGACGTCGGCATAGGCCGTGTTCTGGCGGCAGAACGGGATGCGGACGCCACCCAGGATGGCGACGGGACGACCGTGTTGCATGGGCTCACCTCGGGTCTGGCCCGCGACGCGGGCATAATGGGTCGAGTGTAGCGTTGCGCTTCCGAGTCGGGACTCCACATGTCGTTCATCGCGCCAGACCCTGCCGTGTTCCGCGGCGTCATCGCCATCGAGCTGCGCGACGGCGGCATGCCGGAGCGCGCCGCGCTGCCCGCGGATGTCGCCGGCGAAGTGGCCGCGCTGCTGGGCCGCGACCTCGCCAAGCTGACCCCGGACGTGGCCGACTGCGAGCTGGCGCTGATGGCGGCGCATTTCGACCCGGCCGAGGCGCTGCGCCCCGGCTGGCCGCTGCACCAGCGCGTCCTCGAGCTGCTGCAGCGCGCGCCGGGGCAGGCGCAGGGCGCCCGCGTGATCGGCTTCGGCGCCGACGCGCAGGGCGACGTGCCGCAGCCACTGCAGTGCGACCCGGCGCTGGGCGGCGGCGGGCTGCGGGTGATGCCGTTCGTGCTGCGCGGGCCGGGCCTGGCAGCGGCCGCGGAGCAGCTGGAATCCAAGCTGTTCGACTGCGGCATGGCCCAGGCCGACGCCGCGCTGGCGTTGCAGGATGGGTTGGGCGCGCGGATCGAGCACATCCGCTACCTGAGCCTGCACGACCTGCTGGCGATGATGGCGATGCAGTACCAGAACGTCGGCCTGGACGCGCTGTGGTCGCTGCTTGAGCACGCGCTGCTCGGGCCGATGCTGGCGGACAAGGACGCGGAGTTCCTGCTCGACGCCCCGCCGGAACCGCTGGCGCGCCATGGCGATGGCGAGGTGCGGATCGCGATGCTGTCGCCGCAGGCCTGGCGCGCGCGCAATGCGCCGCAGGAAACCGACAGCGGCAAGCTGGAGCGCGGCTTCATCCGCTTCCAGGCCCGCCAGCGGCAGTACGCGGCGGTGCTGGAAGTGCACGGCGTGCCGGTGCAGTTCGTCCACTGCGGCGACGGCAACAGCGACTGCCTGCGCTGAGGCGGGCGCGCCTGCGGCCGAGCTCGCAGGCGCGCCGCCAGTGGGCGGCGGCGCCGGGCTGGCCGGACCTCCGATGGCCCGCCGACGAGCGCCGGCGGGCCATCGCGCATCCCGGGACCGACGCCGGGATGAAGCCCTTCCTACGGCGTGGGCTGGATGATGCCGCAGGCCACCCGCGCGCCGGCATTGCCGGCCGGTTGGCTGCTGTAGTCATCGGCGTTGGCATGGACGATGAGGGCGCGCCCGGCGATGTCGTTGGCCCCGGCACCGCCCAGGCTGACCCCCGCGAAGTGTGCGTCCACCCGCGCCACGCCCTGCGCATCGGCCACCAGGTTGTCGCCGTCGCCGGCGTGGTGCGCGCCATGCCCGGCGCGGCCGTGTGGCGTCGCCGCCGGATTGAAGTGGCCGCCGGCGCTGCTGGCATCGGCCGCGCTGCAGTCGCCCTTTTCGTGGATGTGGAACCCGTGGCTGCTGTTGGCCTGGAGCCCGCCGATCTCGCCGGTGATGTGCACGCCGTTGCCCATCGGCACCAGCGTGAGCCGACCGCTGACCAGGCTGCCCGAGGCCGAGGCGAGGTTGGCGGTGGCCTGCTTGGCGGTGCTCGCAGTGTGCGCAGGCGCGGCGGAGCCGGCGGACGCTGCGGGCGCCGCGGTGGGTGGCGACGTGCTGGCGCAGGCGGCCAGCGCTGCGGCGAGGACGGTGACGAGGGTGGCTCGGGGCAAAGATTGCATGGCGATCTCCGGTTGCGGATGGGGATACTTTGTCGCTGAACGGCTTCAGGCGGGATGAAGAAACGGCGGCTTTGGCAGCGGTCGGGTGAGGAAAGCGAGGACGGTGCCGGCGGCGGCCGGAACCGGCAGGCCGTCAGCGCCGCCTGCGCGACGGCCCCAGCTTGCGGGTGACCGTGTTGCGGGACAGCCCCAGCAGCGCGGCGGCTTCGCTGCGGTGGCCGTTGCAGCGCGCAAGCGCGGTGTCCAGCAGGATGCGGTCGAGCAGGTCGCGGGCCTGCGCGTGCAGCGCCGGCGCGCCCGCATCGAGCTGCGCGCGCGCCCAGTCGGCCAGCTGCAGGGTCCAGTCCGCAGGTGGCGCCGCGGGCGCGGCGGCGGCGGGGAGCGCCAGCGCCAGGTCGGCCGGGCCGATGGTTTCGCCCGGGGCCAGTGCGGCCAGCCGCCAGCATACGTTTTCCAGCTCGCGCACGTTGCCCGGCCAGGCGTGCGCGCGCAGCCGTTCCAGCGCAGGCGCGGACAGCTTCTTCGGCGGCAGCTGCAGCTTGCGCGCGGCATGCGCGAGGAAGCGCACGGCCAGCTGCGGGATGTCCTCGCGGCGCTGGCGCAGCGGTGGCAGCTGCAGCCGCACCACGTCGAGGCGGTGCAACAGGTCGGCGCGGAAACGGCCCTGTTCCACCAGCGCTTCCAGCGGCTGGTGGGTGGCGGCGATGACGCGCACGTCCACCCGGATCAGCTCGCGTCCGCCGACGCGGAAGAACTCGCCCTCGGCCAGCACCCGTAGCAGCCGGGTCTGCAGCGCGGCCGGCATGTCGCCGATCTCGTCGAGGAACAACGTGCCGCCGTCGGCCTGCTCGAAGCGCCCGATGTGGCGCTTGTGCGCGCCGGTGAACGCGCCGGCTTCGTGGCCGAACAGCTCCGATTCCAGCAGCTCGGCGGGAATGGCGGCGGTGTTCAGCGCCACGAACGGACGCGCCACGCGCGGCGATTCGCGGTGGAGCGCGCGCGCCACCAGTTCCTTGCCGGTGCCGGTCTCGCCGGTGACCAGCACCGACAGCGGCACCTGCGCCAGCCGGCCGATGGCGCGGAACAGCGCGCGCATGGCGGGTGCCTGGCCGACCAGCGCCTGCGCCGGCTCGGGCACCGTCGCTGCCGGCAGCGCGGCGCGTTCGACTGTCTGCTCGGGCAGCGCGCGGCGCACCAGCGCCACCGCCTCGTCCATGTCGAAGGGCTTGGACAGGAATTCCTGCGCGCCGCCGCGGAACGCGCCGGCGGTGCTGGCCACGTCGGTGTGCGCGGACATCACGATCACCGGCAGGTGCGGGCGGCTGGCCTTGAGCTTGTCGAGCAGGGTCAGCCCGCTGTCGCCGGGCATGCGCACGTCGGTCAGCAGCAGGTCCGGCACGCGGCCACTGGCCAGCGCATCCAGCACTTCGGCGGCATCGGCGAAGGCGGTGACTCGGAACCCCGCCTCGCCCAGCGCCGCAGCCAGCACGAAGCGGACCGAGCGGTCGTCGTCGACGACCCAGACCTGCGCCGCATCAGCCATCGGCCTGCTCCGGTTCGGCCGCCAGCGGCAGCAGCAGGGTGAACACGGTATGGCCGGGGCGCGAACGCCAGGTCAGCGCGCCGCGGTGTTCGCGTGCCACCTGCTGGGCCAGTGCCAGCCCCAGCCCGGTGCCATCGGCGCGGCCGCTGACCAGCGGCAGCAGCAGGTGTTCGGCGAGTTCCGGCGGCACGCCGCGGCCGTCATCGGCGACCTCCAGCCGCAGCGCCAGCGGCAGCAGCGCCTCGCCCAGGCGCGCACCGTGTTCGACGCGGGTGCGCAGGGTGACCGTGCCGGCGCCGGCCTCGATGGCGTTGCGCACCAGGTTCCAGATCGCCTGCGAGAGGCGGTCGGCGTCGCCGGGGAACTCGGGCAGCGAAGGATCGTAGTCGCGCTGCAGCTGCACGGCCCAGCCGGCATCGCTTTCGGCCAGCCGCAGCACGCGCTCCAGCACCGCGTGGATGTTGACGTCCGCAAAGGCCTGCGGCGGCGCCGGGTTGAGCAGGCCATCCACCAGCGCGGCCAGCCGCTGCACTTCGCTTTCGATGATGCCGGTGAGCTCGCGCGCGTCGGTGTCCACGCGCCGCGCCAGCAGTTGCGCTGCGCCCTTGATGCCCAGCAGCGGATTGCGCAGTTCGTGGGCAAGCCCTTTCAGCGAGGCGGCCAGGGCCGAGGGAAGCAGTTGCGCGGGGTCGTCGCCGGGGAACTCGTCGACCGGATGCGCCTCCAGCCACAGGCAGTCCTCGGCAGGCGTCAGCCACAGGTCGGCGAACCGCAGGGTGTCGCTGCCGGGCAGCGCCAGCCCCACCCGGCGCAGGCGCGTCGGTGCGTCCTGCGGCCGGGCCAGGCGTGCCGCCAGCTGGTTGCCTTCGCGCTCCAGCGCGGCGGCATGCAGGCCGGTCATCCGTCGCCGGCTTACCCCCAGCCAGCGCGCGATGGCGGCGTTGGCGAACGCCACCGCGCCCCGCGCATCCAGCCGGAGCAGGGGCGTGGACAGGGTGTCGAGGAGGTCGGCGGCCGCGGCGTCGGGGTGCATTGCACTAATTTAGTGCAATTCAGCACGTTCCGGCGCCCGGCTTCACATGGCCGCCAACCGCTGCCCGGCAGGATCCGCGCAGGTCCGATTCGAGGCACTGCGATGTCCCCCTTCCGACATGCCACCCCACTGCTGCTGGCCGCGCTGGCGGCCTGCAGCGCGCAATCGCCGGCGATGGACGCGGCCAACGAGGCGATGGGGCGCACCCCGCCCGCCGCCCCGCAGCCCGCGCCCGCCGCCGCACCGGGCCCTGCGCCCACCGCCGCCGCCGCCGCCGCGGTACCGCCGCCGGCTTCCGCGCCGCCGGCCGCGCCGGTACTGGGGCCGCAACCGGTGCGCGCCTGGGGCACCGGCCCGTCCCCCGAGGCGGCGGCTGCGGACGCGCCTGCGCCCGTCGCCGCAAGCGGCCAGGCCGCCAACGACGCCACCACCACCACCGGCAGGGACGGCGTGCTGCGGGCGCAGGTACTGCTGCTGCGCGCGCACTACTCCAGCGGCGAGATCGACGGCGTGGCCGGCAAGAACCTGGCCCGCGCGGTGCGCGGCTTCCAGACGGCGAAGGGGCTCAAGGCGAGCGGCACGCTGGACGCCGCGACATGGGCGGCGCTCAACCAGGATGCGGCGCCCGTGCTGGTGGAGTACACGCTGACCGCCGGGGACGTGGCTGGACCGTACGCACCCACGCCGGAGACGCCCGAAGACAAGGCGAAACTGAAGCGGCTGGGCTACCAGGACATCGGCGAGATGCTGGGCGAGCGTTTCAACAGCAAGCCGGCGCTGATCAAGGCGTTGAACCCGGACGCCCGCATGGAAGCAGGCAGCGTGCTGGTGGTGCCGTACACGCAGCCGGCAAGGCAGCTGCCGAAGGCGGCCACGCTGGTGGTCGACAAGTCGGACGGCGTGCTGCAGCTGCTGGACAGCGAGGACAAGGTGTACGCGCAGTTCCCGGCTTCGACCGGCTCGACGCGCTTCCCGCTGCCGATCGGGCAATGGAAGATCACCACCGTCGTGCACGACCCCGACTACCGCTACGACCCGGACCTGCTGGTCGACCAGCCCAAGGATGCCAAGCCCGCGATGCTGCCGCCGGGCCCCAATGGGCCGGTGGGGCTGGTGTGGATGGGCATCGACAAGCCGCATTACGGCATCCACGGCACCCCGGAACCGGGCGATATCCGCCGCGACCAGTCCAGCGGCTGCGTGCGGCTGACCAACTTCGCCGCGCAGGCGGTGGCGGACGCGGTGGCGGTCGGCACGCCGGTGCGCTTCCAGGAATGACCACGATGCGTGCCGCGCGCCGGACCCGCCGCAACCTGCGCGCCCTGCTGTTCCTGACGTTTGCGCTGGCCGCCGTCGGCATCGCCTGCCGGCGCGACGACGACGCAGCCGCGCCGCGCATCGAACCGGGCGCGGACAGCGGGGCGGTGAGCGCGGCCACGGCCGACGAATCGCCACGGACCGCGACGCTGCCGCTGCCGACCAACGGCGAACAGGCCACACCGTCCACCGACCGGCTGTTGCTGCCGGTGCAGGGCGTCACCGCCGGGCAACTGCGCGACACCTTCAACGACGCGCGCAGCAGCGGCCGCGTGCACGACGCCATCGACATCATGGCGCCTGCCGGCACGCCGGTGCTGGCGGTGGCCGACGGCAGCGTCGAGAAGCTGTTCGAGAGCGAGCGCGGCGGCACCACCCTGTACCAGTTCAATCCCGAGCGCACCCGCGCCTACTACTACGCCCACCTGCAGGGCTACGCACCGGGCATCGCCGAACAACAGCCGCTGCGGCGCGGCCAGGTGATCGGCTACGTGGGCAGCACCGGCAACGCCAGCGCGGACGCCCCGCACCTGCACTTCGCCGTGTTCCAGCTGGGCCCGGAGCAGCACTGGTGGGAGGGCACCGCGCTCAATCCGTATCCGCTGCTGCGCGGGACCCGCTGACCCGCGGATCAGGGCGTGGCCACCGCGTCGAGGCCGGTCCGCTGCGCCGCCAGCGCCTGCAGGATGCGCAGGTCGTCGGCGTCGAAGGTGGCCAGCGGATCGTCGCCGTCGTCGCGGCCACGGTAATGGCGATGGAAGGCGCGGACCGCGGCGGCGCGGTCGTCCAGCGGATAGCCGATCGCCGCCATCGCCAGCCACGGGTCGAAGCCGGCGGGCGGGTCGCGCAGGTCCCCGCGCGGCCACAACCCGTAACCGGCCTCGGCCAGCCGTTGCCACGGGAACAGCGCGCCCGGGTCACGCTTGCGGGTGGGCGCCAGGTCGGCGTGGGCGATGACCTGGGTCTTCGGGATGGACAGGCGACTGGTCAGGTCGTCGAGCAGGCGCAGCAGCGCGGCGATCTGCGCATCGGTGTACGGCTCGCTGCCGTCGTTGTCGATCTCGATGCCGATCGACGCCGAGTTGAGGTCGGTGATGGTGCCCCAGCGGCCGCCACCGGCGTGCCAGGCGCGCTCGCCATCGGCCACCAGCTGATAGAGGCGGCCGTCCTCGCCCACCAGGTAATGCGCGCTGACCGGGCCGCCGCTGTTGGCGGTGCGCAGCGTGTCCAGGCTTTCGCGCGCGGAGCCCTGTTCGGTGGCGTGCAGGACGATGACGACCGCGCGGCGCGCATCCAGATTGGGTGACGGCACCCAGTCCGCCAGCGGGTTGCGGGTGGGCGCGACATGCGCGCAGGAGGCGGCCAGCACGCAGGCCAGAAGCGGAAGCAGGGGTCGGCGCATGCGGCGATCTTAGCCCGTGCGCCTGGCCGTGTGGCCTGATAGCCTGATCGCTTCGCCAGCGATCCCCGCACCATGCCACGGCCGTCGCCCCTCTCCGCGGACGCCTTGCGTCCGCCTCCGTTCCAGCCGCAGCAGCAGCGTCGCCTGCAGCAACTCCTGTGGGTGCTGCTGGCGGTGTTCGGCCTGCTGGTGCTGATGAACCTGTCCTCCGGCCGCATGCGCAGTGCCGGGCTGGAAGGCCTAGTCATGCTGGCGCTGGCGCTGGCGCTGCACTGGAACCGGCGCGAACAGGCGGCGCGCGCGGTCGGCCTGACCGTGTCCACGCTGATGGTCGGCCTGTTCGCCCTGATGCTCAACAACCAGGGCCTGTACGACGAGGCGCCGATGGCGTTCCCGGCGCTGTTGCTGTTCACCGGCCTGTTCGGTTTCCGCCGCATGTTCTGGGCGCTGGTGGCCAGCATGCTGGTAGTGGTGGCGCTGCTGTTCCACCTGCACCAGCTGGATGTGTTCCACAGCGCGCCGGTGGTGCCGATGGACTGGCGGCGGCCGTTCGTGATCGGGCTGATCGTGCTGGTCACCGGGCTGTTCGCCTGGCTGCTCACCAGCGACCTCGCCCAGGCCATGCGCCAGCTGGAATCGGAGAAGCGCGCGCTGGAGGAATCGCATGCGCGCATCGAGGTCCTGGCCCAGCGCGACAGCCTCACCGGCCTGCCCAACCGCGCGCTGGCGCGCGACCGGCTGGGCACCCTGCTGCGGCAGGCGCACCGCAACGGCTGCATGGTCGCCGTGATGTTCCTCGACCTCGACAACTTCAAGACCATCAACGACTCGCTGGGCCACGCCGCGGGCGACGACCTGCTCTGCCAGGTCGCGGCCAAGCTGCGCGCCTGCGTGCGCGAGACCGACACGGTGGCGCGCGTGTCCGGCGACGAGTTCCTGATCCTGCTGGGGGACCTGCAGGACGAGGACGCCATCGTGGCGGTGGTCGCCAAGGTCACCCACCTGCTGGGCCGCGCGTTCGTGCTCGATGGCATCGAAGTGCTGGTGACCGCCTCGCTCGGCATCGCGGTGGCCCCGCGCGACGGCGCGGAAGGCGACGTGCTGCTGAAGAACGCGGACATGGCGATGTACCAGGCCAAGGATTCCGGCCGCAACACGTTCTGCTTCTTCGACGCGAGCATGAATGAGAGCGTGGTCGAACACCTGCACATCGCCTCCGGCCTGCGCGCGGCGCTGAGCCAGGGCGAACTGCAGTTGCACTACCAGCCGCAGTTCGACCTGCGCAGCGGGCGCATCCTCGGCGCCGAGGCGCTGCTGCGCTGGAAGCATCCGGAGCTGGGCATGATCCCGCCCGGCAAGTTCATCCCGGTGGCCGAGCGCAGCGGGCTGATCAACGAGGTCGGCGCGTGGGTATTGCAGCAGGCCTGCCGCGAGGCGCAGGCGTGGCGCGGGCAGGGACTGGGCGCGCTGAACGTGGCGGTGAACGTGTCGCCGCTGCAGTTCCGCCGCGACGACATCGAGCGCGAGGTGGCGAAGGCGCTGGCCGCCAGCGGCCTGTCGGCGGACGCGCTGGAGCTGGAGCTGACCGAATCGCTGCTGGTCGCCGACGCGCGCAACATCGGCGACGTGCTGCAGCGGCTCAGCGCGCAGGGCGTGCGGATCTCCATCGACGACTTCGGCACCGGCTATTCCAACCTCGGCTACCTGCGCCGCTTCGCCGTGCACCGGCTCAAGATCGACCAGTCGTTCGTGCGCCGGATGCGCGCCAACGCGCACGACGAGGGGCTGGTGCGCGCGATCATCGAGATGGCGCATTGCCTCGACCTGCAGACGGTTGCGGAAGGCGTCGAGGACGTCGAAACCCTGGACCGCCTGCACGCCTTCGGCTGCGAGATCGGCCAGGGCTTCCACTGGTCGCCGGCGCTGCCGGCGGAGGCGTTCGTCGCCTTCGTGCGCGAGCGCCAGGTCGAGGTCGGCTGACCGCGACCCGGCGCCCGCCGCGGTTCACGACTGGTAGGCGGTTTCGCCGTGGGTGGCGATGTCCAGGCCCTCGCGCTCGGCGTCCTCGCTCACGCGCAGCCCGCCGAACGCCAGCCTGGCGATCAGGAACCCGACCACCGACACCAGTCCGATCCAGGCCAGCGTGATCGCCACGCCCAGCGCCTGCACGCCGACCTGCGCGGCGATGCTGTAGCCATCCGCCACCGCCTTGGTGCCGCCCAGCGAATCGGCGGAGAACACGCCGGTCAGGAGCGCGCCCACGATGCCGCCGAGGCCGTGCACGCCGAACACGTCGAGGCTGTCGTCGGCGTCGAGCAGCTTCTTCAGGCCGTTGACGCCCCACACGCAGACGATGCCGGCGATGAAGCCGAGCGCGATCGCGCCGAACGGACCGACGGTGCCGCAGGCCGGAGTGATCGCCACCAGCCCCGCCACCATGCCCGACGCCACGCCCAGCGCCGACGACTTGCCTTTGACGATGCGCTCGGTCAGCGACCAGCCCAGCACCGCCGCCGCCGTGGCCAGCAGCGTGTTGAGGAAGGCCAGCGCCGCGCCCGCGTTCGCCTCCAGGTTGGAGCCGGCGTTGAAGCCGAACCAGCCCACCCACAGCAGCGACGCGCCGACGAAGGTCAGCGTCACGTTGTGCGGCTTGAGCGCGGTCTGGCCGTAGCCCAGCCGCTTGCCGACGAACCATGCGCCCACGAGGCCGGCCACGCCGGCGTTGATGTGCACCACGGTGCCGCCGGCGAAGTCCAGCGCGCCCTTCTCGAACAGGAAGCCGCCGGTCGCCCAGACCATGTGCGCCATCGGCAGGTAGCCGAAGGTGAACCAGATCGCCGAGAACAGCAGGATCGCGCCGAACTTCGCGCGCTCGGCGAACGCGCCCACGATCAGCGCGCCGGTGATGCCGGCGAAGGTGGCCTGGAAGCCGGCGAACACGTATTCGGGCAGGGCCACGCCCGGGCTGAAGGTGGCGGCCAGCGAGGCCGGGGTGACGCCCGTGAGGAACAGCTTGCCGAAGTCGCCGATCCACGCGCCCTCGCCCGAGAACGCCAGGCTGTAGCCGTAGCAGACCCACAGCACCACCAGCAGCGAGAACACCACGGCGACCTGGATCAAGACCGACAGCACGTTCTTGGCGCGCACCATGCCGCCGTAGAACAGCGCCAGGCCGGGCACCACCATCATCAGCACCAGCAGGGTCGAAACGAGCATCCAGGCCACGTCGCCCTTTTCGACGACGGGCGCGGCGGCGTCCTGCGCGAGCGCCGGCGCGGCGGACAGGGCGAGGGCCAGCATTGCGTACAGCCGGGCCGTCCACCCGGAAACGGAAGCGGTTTTCATGTGGGTCTCCGTGGGGTGGTCAGAGGGCGTCGGCGTCGAGTTCGCCGGTGCGGATGCGCACGACGCGGTCGAGGGCGATGACGAAGATCTTGCCGTCGCCGACCTTGCCGGTGCCGGCGGAGGCGACGATGGCGTCGATGGCGGCGTCGAACAGCGCGTCCGTCACCGCGACTTCGATCTTCAGCTTGGGCAGGAAATCGACGACGTATTCGGCGCCGCGGTACAGCTCGGTGTGGCCCTTCTGGCGGCCGAAGCCCTTGACCTCGGAGACGGTGAGGCCGGACACGCCGGCTTCGCCCAGCGCTTCGCGCACGTCGTCGAGCTTGAACGGGCGGATGATGGCGGTGATCAGTTTCATCTTGGTTCCCTGGTGTGTGCCGTCAGAACGCCCTGGAGAGCGACAGCACGAAGGCGTCGTCCAGGCCGTTGAGGTCGGTGTCGTTGTAGGACGCGGCGACGCTGAAACCGCTGCCGAAGCTTCGGGTCACGCCGAGCTTCCAGTAGCCGTAGTCGAGGTCGCGATTGCGCTTGACCCACTGCCTGCCGACGCCGGCGTCGAGCGTCCAGCCGGGCGTGAATTCCCAGTTGGCGGTCACGTCGAGATCGCCGCTGCCCTTCGAGCCGGGCACGCCGAACAGGTCGGTGGTCGAGTGGTAGTACTTCGCGCCGAGGATCTTCCAGGTTACGCCGGCGTAGAGTTCGAGCGTGTTCGGGCTGTTGAAGCCTGCCGGATAGTCGCCGGGATACCAGTAGTAGTTGGCGCCGATGTCGTAGCCGACGCCGCTGTCGCCGAACGCGCCGGAATAGCCGAGGAAGCCGTCGAGCTCGACCTGGCTGGACACGCCCGGATCGGCGTCGGACAGCCAGCCGATGCTGCTGCCCCAGGCGCCCGCATAGGCCCCGCTGTCGGCCGTCCAGGTGACGCCGCCCTGCAGGGCGGGCTTGCGGCCGGTCTGGCTGACGCCGCGGAAGAGATAGTCGCTGGTGACGGCCACGCTGCCGCTGGTGCTGCCGGCGTGCGCGGTGGCGGCGGATCCCGCCAGTGCGAGCGCCATCGCGGCGCCGCGGATGCAACGGATGAAACGGTGCTGAGACGACATGACGCAGGCTCCTCATAAGCGGCAGCCCTCCCCGGTCATTGGTTTCGTGCTCGTGCAGCGCAGGGACGATGCGTGTCCTGCCTGCCGCGATCGGTGATCGCGTGCGTTCCCCCGTGGTCACGTGTCGCGCGGCGCCGCCGCGCATGGCCCCGCTTCGCACCCTCCGCCAGCCGCATAGGCGCGGGAGGGACGCACCCGTCGGTGCGCCCTCCCGGCCCGTCCGATCCTCGCCGGGGAGGGGAGCGAAGCGAGGATCAGCCTGCTTCGCTCCGACGCGTCTGGCGCGTCAGATCGTGTAATACATCTGGTATTCCAACGGGTGGGTCGCCGCGCGGAACGCGGTCACTTCCTTCATCTTCAAGCCGATGTAGGCATCGATGAAGTCGTCGGTGAACACGCCGCCGGCCTTGAGGAATTCGCGGTCCTTGTCCAGCGCGTCCAGCGCTTGGTCCAGCGAATGGCAGACGGTGGGGAAGTTCTTTTCCTCTTCCGGCGGCAGGTCGTACAGGTCCTTGTCGGACGGCGCGCCCGGGTCGATCTGGTTCTTGATGCCGTCCAGGCCGGCCATCAGCAGCGCGGCGAAGATCAGGTAGCCGCTGTTCATCGGGTCGGGGAAGCGGATCTCGACGCGGCGCGCCTTCGGGTTGGCCACGTACGGGATGCGGCAGGAGGCGGAGCGGTTGGAGGCCGAGTAGGCCAGCATCACCGGCGCTTCGTAGCCCGGCACCAGCCGCTTGTAGCTGTTGGTGGTGCTGTTGGCGAAGGCGTTGATCGCGCGCGCGTGCTTGAAGATGCCGCCGATGTACCACAGCGCCGTCTGCGACAGGCCGCCATAGCCGTCGCCGCTGAACAGGTTGACGCCGCCCTTGGCCAGCGACATGTGCACGTGCATGCCGCTGCCGTTGTCGCCGACGATCGGCTTGGGCATGAAGGTGACGGTCTTGCCGCTGCGGTGGGCCACGTTCTTGATGACGTACTTCATCGTCAGCAGGTCGTCGCCCTTCTTCACCAGCGTGTTGAAGCGGGTGCCGATCTCGCACTGGCCGGCGTTGGCCACCTCGTGGTGGTGTACCTCGGTCTCGATGCCGACCTGCTCCAGCGTCTTGCACATCTCCGCGCGCAGGTCGTGCAGCGAATCCAGCGGCGCCACCGGGAAGTAGCCGCCCTTGACCATCGGCCGGTAGCCGCTGTTGCCGCCGGCGTATTCCCGCGCGGAGTTCCAGTGCGCTTCCTCGGAATCGACCTGGAAGAAGGTATGGCCCATCTCGTTGGCGAAGCGCACCGAATCGAAGATGAAGAATTCGGGCTCGGGGCCGAAGAAGCCCTGCTCGGCGATGCCGCTGGCCTTCAGGTAGGCCTCGGCGCGGTGGGCCACGCCGCGCGGGTCGCGCGAATAGGCCTGCATGGTGGCGGGGTCGAGGATGTCGCAGGTCAGCACCAGCGTCGGATCCGCGGTGAACGGATCGATGAACGCGGTGGACGGGTCCGGCAGCAGCACCATGTCGGAGTTCTGGATGCCGCGCCAGCCGGCGATGGAGCTGCCGTCGAACATCCTGCCGTCCTCGAACAGGCTGGCGTCGACGATCGACTTGGGGAAGGTCACGTGGTGCTGCACGCCGCGCATGTCGGCGAAGCGCAGGTCGACGAATTCGACCTTGTGGTCCTTGATGAGCTTTTCGACGTGTTCGAGGGACATGGCTGGCTCCGGGATGGGAAGGGGGCACCAGGGTGCCGACCTCAGGTATCAAGCACGCGGCGTGCCAGATCGTGGGGAGCCACAACCCATTGATTCCATTTGCGATGCTTTCTTGCAGAGGCGCATATCGCACAAGTTTCGTGCAAGCTTGATCTCTTGTGCGCCATTTTTGGGCAAACAATCTATCGGGTATGCTGCGCGACTGCCCGTGCGGCCTGCGCACGCTCCCCCCCGGCATCGCTCCCCCCATGCACGAACTGCTTGCCGCCCTGCTGCTGGGCATCATCGAAGGCATCACCGAATTCCTGCCGATCTCCAGCACCGGCCACCTGCTGATCGCGCAGCACTGGCTGGGGCCACGCAGCGACCTGTTCAACATCGCCATCCAGGCGGGCGCGATCCTGGCGGTGGTGCTGATCTACTGGAAGCGGCTGTGGGGCATGCTGGTCGCGTTCGCCGGCCGCGACGCCCCGGCCGATTACGACCCGCTGGGCGTGTCCACCACGCCGGCGGAGTCGCGGGACTACGCCTTCAAGCTGGCGGGCGCGTTCCTGGTCACGGCGGTGCTGGGACTGGCGCTGAAGAAGGCCGACCACATCGGCGCGCTGTTCGGGCAGCAGTGGACCCCGTTCCACCTGCCGGCCACCGTGCAGCCCATCGCCTGGGCGCTGATCATCGGCGCGCTGTGGATGTTGCTGGCGGAGCAGTGGGCGGCGCGGCGCGCGGCGCGCGAGGGCGAGCGCACCGCGATCGCCTGGCGTACCGCCGTGCTGGTGGGGGTGGCGCAGGTGCTGGCGGGGATGTTCCCCGGCACCTCGCGCAGCGCCGCCACCATCTTCGTGGCGCTGCTGGCCGGCACCACCAGCCGCGCGGCCGCCACCGAATTCGCCTTCTTGGTGGGCATCCCGACCATGTTCGCCGCCACCGGCTACGAGATGCTGTCGGTGTGGAGCGACGGCGGCTTCGCCAATGTCGACTGGAATGCGCTGGGGGTGGCGTTCGTCGCCTCGGCAGTGACCGCGTTCGTGGCGGTGAAGTGGCTGCTGCGCTATATCCAGGGCCACCGCTTCACCTCCTTCGCCGTCTATCGTTTCGTGCTGGGCGTGGCGCTGCTGCTGTGGTTGCCGGCAGGGCAGTAACGGGCGCGGCCGAAGGAGGGGTGGACATGCACAGACTGCCGACGATCGTCTTGGGCGTGGCGCTGCTGGCTGGTTGCCAGCCCGCGGTGGCGCCGGCCGCGGTGCCCGCGCCGGCGACGGAGGTGCAGGCGGTTGCCGCGCCGCGCGCGACGCCGCCACCGGAATTGCAGCAGGCGGCGCCGGCGCCTGCCGGCGCGTTGCGCGCGGTGCTGGCCCTTGCCCGCCACCGCTGGCGCCTGTCCAGCGCGGTCGACGCCGCCGGCCGCCGCATCGATGCGCTGTTCGTGCGCCCCCAGCTGCCGCTGCAGCTGGACTTCAACGCCTCGCTGGTCAGCGTGGGCAATGCCTGCAACGTGATGAGCGCGCGCCATGCGCCGGCCGCGGACAGACTGGTGGTGGAGCCGTTCAATTTCGCGCCGACGCGCTGCGCCGACCCGGCGCTGGCCCGGCTGGATGGGGAGGTGGCGAAGCGGCTGCAGGGGCGGCTGGCGATGCGTTTTGACACCGGCGACATGCCGCGGCTGGTGCTGGTCAACGCCGCCGGCGACGTGTTCACCTTCGATGGCGTCGAAGATGCGCGGGTGGCGCCCCCGGGCGACTGAGTCGCGGTTGCGGAAGCCGGGCCCATGCAACAAAAAACCCGCCGTGGGGCGGGTTTTCCGTGGAGGGCCGGATCCCCGCCTGCGCGGGGATGATGTTCCGGTGCAGGCATTCGCGTGGGCGCGAATGCGCCGTCACATCACTTGATCTTGCCTTCCTTGTACATCACGTGCTTGCGAACGACGGGGTCGTACTTGCTGACCTCCATCTTGTTCGGGGTGTTCTTCTTGTTCTTGTCGGTCGTGTAGAAATGACCGGTGCCGGCCGAGGAAATCAGACGGATCTTGTCGCGCTTGGTCGCCATGGTTCAGTCCTCCTCAGACCTTCTCGCCCTGCTTGCGCAGGTCGGCCAGGACGGCATCGATGCCGTTCTTGTCGATGGTGCGCAGCGCGGCATTGGAAATGCGGAGCTTGACCCAGCGGTTTTCCGAAGCGACCCAGAAGCGGCGCTCGTGGAGGTTGGGCATGAAGCGACGACGGGTCTTGCGGTTCGAATGCGAGACGTTGTTGCCGGTCGTCGTACGCTTGCCGGTGACTTGGCAGACTTTGGACACTGTGCACCTCGATGGTGTGTGGTTGTCGCCCGTAGCCCGGGTGACGGCGGCCCCGCCGTGAAACCCACGACGGGAAGCGCTGCAGGACGCAGCGAGCCGCGCATTATGCGGGTTTTTCCCTTTGCCTGCAAATACTTGGCGCCCGCGAGGCCGGCCCCGCGCCTATCAGGGCGCGGCGGCCTGCACCGAGGCCACCCACGCGCGGATCTGCGACTCCAGCACCGGCAGCGGCACCGAGCCCTGCGACAGGATGGCGTCGTGGAAGGCGCGCACGTCGAACTTCGGCCCCAGCGCGGCTTCCGCCTCGCGGCGCAGGCGCATGATGGTCAGTTCGCCCAGCTTGTAGCTCAGCGCCTGCCCCGGCCAGCTGATGTAGCGGTCGACCTCGGTGGTCACCTCGTGCTCGGACAGCGCGGTGTTGTCGCGCAGGTAGGCAAGCGCCTGTTCGCGGGTCCAGCCCTTGTGGTGGACGCCGGTGTCGATGACCAGCCGGCAGGCGCGCCACATCGCGTAGGTGAGCCGGCCGAAGTCGTCGTAGGGCGTCTCGTAGATGTCCATCTCCTTGCCCAGCCACTCGCTGTACAGGCCCCAGCCTTCGCCGTAGGCGCTGATGTACTCCCGGCGGAAGCCCGGCACCTCGCCCTGCTCCTGCGCCAGCGAACCCTGCAGCGCATGGCCGGGGGCGGATTCGTGCAGGGTCAGCGCCGGCAGGTTGTACAGCGGGCGGCTGGGCAGGTTGTAGGTGTTCACCCAGTAGGTGCCGGCGCCGCCGCGCCCGGCGGTCCAGAACGGCGCGATCGATGGCGGCACCGGCACGATGGTGAAGCGGCCGCGCGGCAGGGTGCCGATGATCTTGCCGATCTGCCCGTCCACCCGCTTGCTGATCCAGGCCGCGTGGTTGAGCAGCTCCTGCGGGCTCGATGCATAGAACTGCGGGTCGGTGCGCAGGAAGGTGAGGAAATCGTTGAAACGGGTTGCCTTCGACCGCCCTTCGAAGCCCAGCCCGTCGATGATCGCCTCCATCTCCGCGCGGATGCCGGCCACTTCCCGCAGGCCGATGGCGTGGATCTGGTCCGGGGTCAGGTCCAGGGTGGTGTATTTGCGGATCTGCTCGCGGTACCAGGCTTCGCCGTCCGGCATCGCCTCGGCCGCCAGCGTGGTGCGCGCCTTCGGCATGTATTCGCCGCGGAAGAACACCAGCAGTTTGGCGAACGCGGGGATCACCGCATCGCGTATCGCGGCGCGGCCCTCGGTGCGCAGCGCTTCCTGCTCAGCGGCGGGGATGCTGGCCGGCATCGTCTTGTAGGGCGCCCACAGCGACGAGGCTTCCGGATCCTTCAGCTCCGCGGTCATCGCGATCGACACGTCGCGGCCCGGCAGCACCGCGCGCGGCACCGAAAAGCCGCGCGCCAGCCCGGTACGCATGTTGGCGACCTGCTGGTCGAAGTAGCGCGGCACGTCGCGCAGGCGCGCCGCATAGGCGCGATAGTCGTCGGCGCTGCGCAGGTTGGCGCGGGCCATGAAGTCAAGGTTGGACCAGAACGAGCTGTCGGAATTGAACGGCATCTCGTGGTCGCGCAGGCGGATCTCGGCCGCCTTGTGTTCGATCTGCGGGCGGTAGATCGCGTAGTTCACCTGCTCGGCGGGCGACAGTGCGGCGACATCGATGCCATCGAGCTGGCGCAGCACGCCGTCGAGGTAGGCCAGCTGTTTTTCCAGCGCTTCCGGGCTCACGTCGGGCAGGCTGTGCGAGGGCGCGTGGCTGGCTTCGTCGCTGTCCTCCGTCCACGCCCCGGCCTGCTGCATCCGCCATTTCCACTCCGTTTCGTAGATGGCGCGGAAGGCGGCGTCGGCGGCGTTGGCCGGCTGCGCGACCGGCGGCGCGGCGGACGTGGTCTGGGCGTGGGCGAACGTGGACGACAGGCACAGGGCCAGCAGGCTGGCGCGGACGATGGACTTCACGGGGCGGGAACCGGCGGTGGTCAGGTGCCGGGATCGTAGCATCGGCTCTTGCCCGCCATTCCGGCCTGCGCGGGAATGACGGCTGCGGTTCAATGGCCCGCGCGGTCGCGCTTCCAGCCGCGATGGCAGATGTCCAGGTAGAGGCTGTAGCAGGCGGTGAAGCTGGGGAACAGGTTCTGCAGGATGCCGACCGCGTCGTTCTTGCCGAACACGAAGTAGGCCAGGGTCATCAGGCTGCCGGCGATGCTCATGTACCAGAACAGCCGCGGGATCACCGGCTTGCCGTGGCGCTTGCTGGCGATGAACTGCACCAGCCAGCGGCCGCCGAACATCAGCGCGCCCACCAGCCCGATCAGCTTCCATGGGCTCATGTGGATGCCGGTCCACGCCAGCGCGGCCAGCGGCGTGTCCATGAAGCCGTGCGGCGGCGCGGCGATCACCGCGGCAGCTCTTCCACGGCGGTGCGGCGGCTGCGCTGGATCAGCCAGGACACGCCGAACAGGTCCTTGATGCCGACCAGCGCGCGGCCCAGGTTGTTGTACTTGGACACGCCGGCGGTGCGATGGCGGTGGTTGACCGGCACGCTGACGGTCTGCCAGCCGGCGCGCTGCATCAGCGCGGGCAGGTAGCGGTGCATGTGGTCGAAGTAGGGCAGGTCCAGGAACGCATCGCGCGCGAACAGCTTGATGCCGCAGCCGGTGTCGGGGGTGGCGTCGCGCAGCAGCCGCGCGCGGATCGCATTGGCGAACTTCGAGGCCCAGCGCTTGCTGCCGCTGTCCTGGCGGTTGACCCGCCAGCCGGCGAACAGCTTCACCTCCGGCGCGGAGGCGTCGCGCTTGGCCAGCAGGTGGGGGATGTCGGCCGGGTCGTTCTGGCCGTCGCCGTCGAGGGTGGCGATCCACGGCGCGCGCGCGGCCTTCACGCCGTTGCGTACGGCGGTGCTCTGGCCGGCGTTGGCGAGGTGGCGGACCACGCGCAGCTCCGGCGTGGTGGCCTGCAGGTCGCGCAGGCGCGCCAGGGTGGCATCGCGCGAGGTGTCGTCGACGTAGACGATCTCGAAATCGATGCGGCCGCGCAGCGCGGCCAGGATCTCGGCGACCAGCGGTGCGACGTTGTCCTCCTCGTTGTGCACGGGAACGACGACGGAGAGTTGCGGCGATCCGCTCATGCGGGAGGCGGCCTCAGGTGCGGTTGCGCAGCCGCTCGAGCACGCCGTCCAGCGCGTCGAGGTTGGCGTAGTGGATCACCAGCTTGCCCCTGTTGCCGCGGCCGTTGAGCACGTTGACCTTGCTGCCCAGCGTCTCCGACAGCTCGCGCTCCAGCGCGGCGATGTCGGCCTGCGGCGGCTTCGCCTTGGGCGCGGACTTCTTCGCCTCCACCGGCACCTTGCCGGCGGCGATCTGCTGCACGCGGTGTTCGACCTGGCGCACCGACCAGCCTTCCTCGGCGGCCTGTTTCGCCAGCGCAATGGCCATCGGCTCGGCCAGCGGCAGCAGCGCGCGGGCATGGCCCATTTCGATCGCCCCGGTCTGCACCAGCACCCGCACCGCTTCCGGCAGCTCCAGCAGGCGCAGCAGGTTGGACACCGCGGCGCGCGAGCGGCCCACGGCTTCCGCGGCGGCGGCATGGGTCAGGTCGAATTCGTCGATCAGCCGCTGCAGCGCCTGCGCTTCCTCCAGCGGATTGAGGTCCTCGCGCTGGATGTTCTCGATCAGCGCCATCGCCACCACGGTGCGGTCGTCGACCTCGCGCACCACCACCGGCACCTCGGCCAGGCCCGCGCGCTGCGACGCGCGCCAGCGGCGCTCGCCGGCGATGATCTCGTAGGTGCGGCCGCCCTTGCCGTCGGCGCCCAGGCGCTCGCGCACCACGATCGGCTGGATCACGCCCTGCGCGCGGATCGATGCGGCCAGTTCCTCCAGCTTGGCGTCGTCCATGGTCCGGCGCGGCTGGTACTTGCCCGACACCATCGCGTCCACCGGCAGCGTGCGCAGCACGTCGCCGGGCATCGCCTGCAGCGCCGGCACTTCGGCGGCGGCCTTGGGGCCGAGCAGCGCTTCCAGTCCGCGGCCCAGGCCGCGCTTCTTGGCACCGCCCTTCGCGGCTTCCTTGCCAGCAGTCATGCGGCGGTCTCCTTCAGTTTCTGGCTGCGCTCGCGCTGGCGGCGCAGGACTTCGCCGGCCAGGCCAAGGTATGCCACGCTGCCGCGGCTGGCCTTGTCGTAGCCGAGGATGCTCTGGCCATGGCTGGGCGCCTCGGCGAGGCGCACGTTGCGCGGCACGATGGTGCGGAACACGAGGTCGCCGAAGTGGTTGGTCAGCTCGGCCGACACCGCGTTGGCGAGGTTGTTGCGCACGTCGAACATGGTGCGCAGCACGCCTTCGATCTCGAGCTGCGGGTTGAACCGGCCCTTCAGGCCCTCGATGGTGTCGATCAGTGCGGACAGCCCTTCCAGCGCGTAGTACTCGCACTGCATCGGCACCAGCACGGAGTCCGCCGCGGTCAGCGCATTGAGGGTGAGCACCGACAGCGACGGCGGGCAGTCGATCAGCACGAAGTCATAGCCGCTGCGCAGGGTTTCCAGCGCCGCCTTCAGCCGGCCCTCGCGGTTGGACGCGTCCATCAGCCGGAGTTCGGCGGCGGTCAGGTCGATGTTGCCGGGCAGGAGGTCAAAGCCGTCGGCGCAGCGCACCACCGCGTCGGCCGGCAGCGCTTCGCCCAGCAGCACGTCGGTCACCGAGGCGCCGAGTTCGCGCTTGTCGATGCCGCTGCCCATGGTGGCGTTGCCCTGCGGATCCAGGTCCACCAGCAGCACGCGCTTGGGCGTCCGCGCCAGCGCGGCGGCAAGGTTGACGGCGGTGGTGGTCTTGCCGACCCCGCCCTTCTGGTTGGCGATGGCGATGATGCGGGCCATGCGGCGTGTGTTTCCTGCGGCTGGGCCTGCGCCGGGGCAGGCAGGCGACAGAGGATTATGCCCTATGCCCGGGTACGGACGATTTCCAGCAGGTGGCGCTCGGCGGCCAGCCCCGGCACGCGCAGCGGGTGGATGGCCGCCACGCCCCAGCCCGGCTGCAGCGCGGCGATCTCGTCTTCGGGCACCACGCCCTTCATCGCCAGCAGCCGGCCGTCCGCGCCGAGCAGGTGGCCGCCGAGGTCCAGGATCAGCGGCAGGGTGGCCAGCGCGCGCGCGGTGACCGCATCGAAGGTGACGCCGGGCTGGAATGCTTCGATTCGCGATTCCGCCACCTGCACGTTGGCCAGCTTGAGCTGGCGCGCCGCCTCGCGCAGGAAGCGCGCCTTCTTGCCGTTGCTTTCCACCAGCGTGACCCGGAGGCCCGGCGTGGCGATGGCCAGCGGGATCCCGGGCAGGCCCGGACCGGTGCCGAGGTCCGCCAGCGTGGCGAGCCCGCGCACGAACGGCTGCATCGCCAGCGAATCCAGCAGGTGCTTGGACAGCATCTCGCGCGGCTCGCGGATCGCGGTGAGGTTGTAGGTCGCGTTCCAGCGCGCCAGCAGCGCCAGATAATCCAGCAGCGGCGGCGCCAGCGCGGTATCGAGCGAGAGTTGCGCAAGCCCGGCTTCAAGCTCGGGGCGCAGGGCGTTGGTGTCCACGGTCATGTGCACAGTATGCCGCGGCGCATGCCGCCTTCACGCCGCGTGGGCATCGCTGAACCACCGGACAGTCGCGCGAACGCGGTCATCACACGCGGTGGGGAAGACTGCAGCCGTCCCCCGCCCTCGTGCGCGGGGTCACGGCAAGCCAGCCCATCCGGGCCCCAAACAGTTCATCAGGAGGCAGGCAAATGAATCTCATCATCTGGTTGATCATCGGCGGCATCATCGGCTGGCTGGCCAGCCTCGTCATGAAGACCGACGGGCAGCAGGGCATCATCCTCAACGTGGTCGTCGGCATCGTCGGTTCGTGGATCGGCGGTTGGCTGATTGCCCCGCTGATCGGCGGGGCCGGCGCGATGGCCTACGTCTCCGCCTTCCTCGGCGCGATCGTCCTGCTCGCCATCGTCAACCTGTTCCGTCGCGGCCGCGTGCGCTGAAACGCGGCTTGACACGGATGTCGGGACAGGGATGTTCCGCGAAGGCCCGGCAATCCCGGGCCTTCGCCTTTTCAGGCGCGGCGTCGTCGCCGCTCAATCCAGCACGACGAATGCCGGGGCATGGTCGCTGGGGCGTTCCCACTGGCGCGGCGTGCGGTCGATGCCCGATGCCACCGCCGCGCCCCGCAGCTGTTCCGAGACCAGGGTCAGGTCGATGCGCAGGCCGAGGTTGCGCCGGAACGCCGCCTGCCGGTAGTCCCACCAGCTGAAGACCCCGCCCTCGTCGTTGTGCAGGCGGAAGCCGTCATGCAGCCCCAGCGCCAGCAGCCGCTGCAGCGCCTCGCGCTCGGCGGTGGAGGTCAGGATGTGGTCGTCGTTCCAGACCGCCGGGTCATGCACGTCGCGCGCGTCCGGCGCGATGTTGAAATCGCCCAGGACCACCAGTTTCGGATACCGGCGCAGCTCGTCGGCCAGCCAGGCGTGCGCCGCCTCCAGCCAGCGCAGTTTGTAGGCGTACTTCTCGGTGCCCACGTCCTGGCCGTTGACCACGTAGAGATTGACGATGCGCACTCCCGCCACGGTGGCCGCGATGGCCCGCGCCTGCGGATCGTCGAAACCGGGAATGGCGATCTGCACGTCCTCGATGGCGCAGTCGCGCGCCAGGATCGCCACCCCGTTGTAGGTCTTCTGGCCGTGGAACACGCTGCGGTAACCGGCTTCCAGCAGCGCGTCGTCCGGAAAGCGGTGGTCCTCCAGCTTGGTTTCCTGCAGGCCCACCACGTCCGGCGCGAAGTCGGCAAGCCACTGCTGCAGCTGCGGCAGGCGGACGTTGAGGGAATTGACGTTCCAGCTGGCGATTTTCATGGGTGCGGCATCCCTTGTTGCTGGTTGGGCTTCATGTCGGACAGTGCCGGGAGTCGCGTGCCCGCGAGCAGGAAGACCCAGGTGACGAGGACGAAGGGCAGGGTCAATGCGGGCAGGCCCAGCAGCGCCAGTGTCGCGGACAGGGCGGCGTGCACGAAGGGGGTGATGGCGGCGGCCAGCAGGGCCCATGCCAACGTCCGGCGGTTGCAGGGATGGAAGACGCAGGCCAGCGCCACGGCCACCAGGGCGCTGTTGAAGCCGAACAGGCCGGCGCGGATGCTGGGCTCGGCGGCACCCATGCCCCAGGCCACCAGGGCGCCCGTCAGCGATCCCGCCAGCGCGATGAGACAGGCCGCGGGTGACCGAACCAGCAGGGCCGCGGCAAACAGCAGGGCGCTGAGCCAATGGCTCTGGAAAAAAATCTGCGCGAGGCCGTTGAGGGTGCCATGCAGCAGGCTGTCCACGGTGACGATGCCCTCCACCGTGGCGGCCTTGGGCAGGCTGGCGGTGGGCATCAGGGAAGTGGTTTCGAGCCGGCCGAATCCCGCGCTGGCGAGGAAGACGCAAAAGGTGATCAGCACGAACGGTGCGGTCAGTGCAGGCAGCTTCCAGCGTTCCAGCAACGTCATGCAGCCCAGCAGCAGGATGCTGGAGCAGGCCGCCGCCAGCACCACGCAGAGCCAGGTCAGCACGGTGGGCTTGAGGAAAAACAGCAGCGCCAATGCCGTCAATGCGCCGTTGAAGCCGAACATGCCCGTCTGCAGCAGCGAGCGGTCGGCCCCCAGCAGTCCTGCAAACGCGCTGCCGATCAGGCTGCCCAGCAAGGCAGCCAGTGCGTACAGGGGCGAGACGACGGCCAGCCCGGCCAGGAACAGCAGGCCGCTGACGGGGCTGTCCTGGAACAGCACCTGGCCAACGCCGCGCAGGCCGGCATCGGCCAGCGCGCGCAGGGAGCGTGGCGCGTTCCTCATCGCACGATCAAATCGATCAGCCACTTCGCCTTCGAATACGGCGGCTTGAGCAGGTCGCCGCCGGTGCGGCGGGCCTGCCACAGCACCGGCAGCAGCTTGCTCATCGCGTCGAAGCCGGCGCGGCTGTGGTAGGCGCCCATGCCGCTGGCGCCGACGCCGCCGAACGGCAGGTCGGGGATGGCGAAATGGAACAGGGTGTCGTTGACCGACACGCCGCCGGCGACGGTCTCGTGCAGGATCCTGTCGATGGTCGCGCGGTCGTGGCTGAAGGGATACAGCGCCAGCGGGCGGTCGTGCGCGTTGATGTAGGCGATCGCCTCGTCCAGCGTGCGGTAACTCTTGACCGGCAGCAGTGGGCCGAAGATTTCGTCCTGCATCACCTTCGCATCATCGCCCGGCTCCAGCAGCACGGTCGGCGGCAGCAGGCGCTGCGCCGGATCGGCCTTGCCGCCGAGGGTGACGACGTCGATGCCGCGCTGGCGGGCGTCGTCCACGTAGCCCTGCAGCCGCGCGTACTGGCCGTCGTTGACGATGCGGGTGTAGTCGTCGAGGTTGCCGAAGTCCGCGCCGTAGCGTGCCGCCACTTCGCGGCGCAACGCCTCGACGAAGGCATCGCGCTGGCCGGCCGGCACCAGCACGTAGTCGGGCGCGATGCAGGTCTGGCCGCAGTTGAACCACTTGCCGGTGGCGATGCGCGCGGCGGCCCTGTCGATGGGATAGTCGTCGCACAGCAGTGCCGGCGACTTGCCGCCCAACTCCAGCGTCAGCGGGGTCAGGTGGGGCGCGGCGGCGGCCATCACCTTGCGGCCCACCGCAGTGGAGCCGGTGAACACGAGGTGGTCGAACGGCAGGCCGGCGAAGGCCGCGCCGACCTCCGCGCCGCCGGTGGCGACCGCCACGCGGTTCGCCGGGAACACCTCCGCCAGCAGGTCGCGCAGGAACGCGCTGGTGCGCGGTGTGTGCTCGGACGGCTTCAGGAAAACATGGTTGCCCGCGGCGATGGCGGTTGCCAGCGGGATCAGCGCCAGGTTGACCGGGTAGTTCCACGGCGCGATCACCCCGACCACGCCCAGCGGCACCGGCCGCACCTGCGCGCGCGCAGGCAGGAAGCGCCAGCCCACGCCGACCCGGCGCGGCTTCATCCAGCCGCGCAGGTGTCGGATGAGGTGGTCGATCTCGTTGAGCGCGGTCATGCCGTCGGCGATGCGGCTTTCGTCCAGCGAACGGTGGCCGAAGTCGGCGGCAATGGTGCGCGCCATTTCGTCCAGCCGCCGCTTCAACGCCGCGCGCAGGCGCTGCAGGTCGTCGCGGCGCTGCGCATAGTCCGGCTTGCGGGCCTGCCAGGCCGCGCGCAGGCGGTCCAGGGTGGGCTGCAGGTCGTGGAGCGGGGTATCGGCGCTGTCCATACGGGGCAGTGTAGTCCCGCCGGCGCTAGAATCCAGCCATGAATATCCGACCCTATCGCGGCATCAGCCCCACCCTCGGCGCGCGTACCTACATCGACCCTGTGGCCAGCGTGATCGGCGACGTGGTGCTGGGCGACGATGTCTCGGTGTGGCCGTTCACGGTGATCCGCGGCGACGTCAACTTCGTCCGCATCGGCGACCGCACCAACCTCCAGGACGGCACCGTGATCCACGTCAGCCACGACGGCCCGCACGCCAAGCTGGGCGGCTTCGCCACCCGCATCGGCAGCGACGTCACTATCGGCCACAAGGCGATCATCCACGCCTGCACCATCGAGGACGCGGTGCTGGTGGGCATGGGCGCCATCGTGCTGGACGGCGCGGTGGTGAGGAAGCACGCCTTCATCGGCGCCGGCGCGCTGGTGGCGCCGGGCAAGGTGGTGGGCGAAGGCGAGCTGTGGCTGGGCAACCCGGCGAAGAGGGCGCGGATGCTCAGCGACGCCGAGGTCGAGGCGCTGTACTACAGCGCCGGCCATTACGTGCGGTTGAAGGACGAGTACCTGGCGGGCGGCGCGGAAGCTTAGTCCGCCGTCACCAGCGCATCGCCCTGGCCGTTGAGCGCCGCGTACACGGGATCGGTTTCCGGGCGCACGCCGTGCCAGAGCCGGAAGCTTTCCGCCGCCTGTTCCACCAGCATGCCCAGCCCGTCCACCGCGTGCATGCAGCCGGCGGCGCGGGCCCAGGCCAGGAAGGGCACGGCGGCTTCGCCGTAGCTGAGGTCGACCGCCGCGCTGCGCAGGCCGGCCAGCGCCATCGGCAGCGGAGGCAGGCCGACGCCGCGGGCGGCCGAGGTGGCGTTGACGAGCAGGTCGAATTCGCCCAGCGCCGGCAGTGCATCCCAGCCGCGCGCGTGCACGCGGCCCGGGTCACCCATCGCATCGGCCAGCGCGTCGGCGCGTTCGGGGCTGCGGTTGGCGACCACCAGTTCGCGGATGCCGGCGTCCAGCAGTGTCGGTGCCACCCCGCGCGCGGCGCCGCCTGCGCCCAGCAGCAGTACGCGCCGTTCGCGCAGGTCAAGGCCGTGGCGCTCGGTGAGGTCGCGCACCAGACCGAGGCCGTCGGTGTTGTCGCCGCGCCAGCCGTCGCCGTCGCGAAGCAGGGTGTTGACCGCGCCGGCCCGCCGCGCGCGCGCGCTGGCGTCGGTGCACAGGGCGAAGGCGGTTTCCTTCAACGGCAGGGTGACGTTGGCGCCCTGCACGCCGCTGGCGGCGAGGATGGCGGCGAAGTCATCGCGGCCGGCTTCGATCGCGACGTACGCCATCGCGATGCCGCACTGCTGCGCGAACGCCGCGTGGATGCGCGGCGACTGCGAGTGCGAGATGGGTGATCCGAAGACGGCGTAGCGTTTCATGCGGTTCTCCTCGCCGGCGCACGGCATGCGTGCGCCGCTACTGTAGCGCCGGGCATCGCCCGGCGTGCCGTGTCGCCCTCCGGACGTACGATGCCCGCGTTACGGCTTCAGCCACCGTGCCGCATCCAGTGCGTAATAGGTGAGGATGCCGTCGGCACCGGCGCGCTTGAACGCGGTCAGCGCTTCCATCGCCACCATCTTCTCGTCGATCCAGCCGTTGGCGGCGGCGGCCTTGATCATCGCGTACTCGCCGCTGACCTGGTACGCGTAAGTCGGGCGGCGGAACTGCTGCTTCACCCGGTACAGCACATCGAGATAGGGCAGGCCCGGCTTGACCATCACCATGTCGGCGCCTTCGGCGAGGTCCAGGCCGACTTCGTGCAGGGCCTCGTCCGAGTTCGCCGGGTCCATCTGGTAGGTGTACTTGTTGCCCTTGCCGAGGTTGCCGGCGCTGCCCACCGCGCTGCGGAACGGGCCGTAGAAGGCGCTGGCGTACTTGGCGCTGTAGGCCATGATGCGGGTGTGGATGAAGCCGCTCGCTTCCAGCGCGGCGCGGATCACGCCGATGCGGCCGTCCATCATGTCGCTGGGCGAGAGGATGTCCACGCCCGCCGCGGCGTGCGCCAGCGACTGCTTCACCAGCGCTTCGATGGTTTCGTCGTTGAGGATGTAGCCGGTGTCGTCGATCAGCCCGTCCTGGCCGTGGGTGGTGTACGGGTCGAGGGCCTGGTCGCTCATCACGCCGAGTTCGGGGAAGCGCGATTTCAGCGCACGGATCGCGCGCGGGACGAGGCCGTCCTCGTCCCAGGCGATGCGGCCGTCGGCGGTCTTGGCCTCCGGGTTCGGCACGCCGAACAGGTCGAGCACCGGCACGCCCAGTTCCAGCGCCTGCTCGCCGACCTTCAGCAGTTCGTCGATGGACAACCTCTCCACGCCCGGCATCGAACCGACCGGCGCACGGCCTTTCTCCTCGTGCACGAAGACCGGGTAGATCAGGTCGTTGGCGGTGAGTAGGTGCTCGCGCATCAGCCGGCGCGAGAACTCGTCGCGGCGCATGCGCCGCGGGCGGACGGGAAAGCGTTGGGCGGGCGTGTTCATGCGGGCATTTTACGCCCGCCGCCGGCGATCAGAGGATGCCGCCGCCCAGCATCAGCCGCAGCGAACCGATGCCGATCGCAAGGATGCACAGGAGCAGGCCGATGATGCCCGACACCCGGCCCTTGCCGCTGGCGATGGCGATGATGGCGAGGATGGCGCCAACCGCCGCGAACGGGATCATGAACCAGTTGCCCCAGCCCAGCAGCGGCACCAGCGCCAGCAGCATCCACAGCAGCGAGAGGATGCCCCAGATCAGGCTGACCAGTCCCATGCGCGTTCCCCCGGATTGATGAGACCCACGATATGCAGGATGTCGCCCGCCAATGCAAGCGCGGCGTCGGCTAGGCGTGGCTGCCGTCGATTTCCACCAGCAGCTCGCGCCGGCAGACGTGGCCGTGCAGCACGACCCGCGGAACAAAGGGGAGGCGCGCCTCCATCAGCGCGTCGACCCGCGCCAGCGCGTCGGCATCGCGCACGTACACCTTCAGCCGCGACGCCGGGCCCGGCTGCGCCGGCAGCGAGGGCCGCTGCGCGCGCGCGGTGGCGATCAGGCTGCGCAGGTTCACCAGCACCTCGTCCAGCTGCGCTTCCAGCGAGTCGCCGTGCTGCGAGGCGTGGCCGACCACCGCGGCGGTGCCGGACAGCAGCAGCGGCATCGCGCTGGAAGCCGGCAGCAGCGCGCGGGCGAAGCCCGGCGGCTGCGGGCCGTACTGCCGCGGGTAGCGCCAGGCCTGCAGCTGGCGCGGGTTTTCCAGCGGGGTGCCGGCCTGCTGCGCCGACAGCCAGTACAGCTGGAAGCGGCCGGTGCGGCGCGGATGGCCGATGGCGGTGGCAGCGGGCAGCTCCCCGGGCGCCAGCTCGCGGCCGATGCCGCGGGCGCGGCCCACGCAGAAGCGCCGATAGCGCTCGTCGTCGCCGTCGCCGTCGGTGATGGCGTCGAGATAGTTCCAGATCCGCAGCGGGTGCGGATGGTCGCTGCGCGGCAGCCACTGCTGCAAGCGCCGGTAGGCGCCCTCCGCCGCCGTCTCGATGTCGCCGTCGTCGGCCAGCTCCAGCGCGCCGAACTGCAGCCCGCCGCCGCGGCTCCAGGCGATATCACCGTCGCGGCCGTGGGTTACCGGGCCATCCACCCGCCAGCATTCCAGCGGCGCGCCGCCGCGCATCGGCGCCAGCGCCACGCGCAGATGGCGCGGGTCGTGGTGGCGGGGCGCTTGCGCAGCGTCGAAGGTGAACGCGGCCAGCAGCCCCGGCTCGGCCAGCACGGCCTCCAGCGACGCGTCGACGAGATCGATGCGCAGCGGATTGGCGGGTGGGCAGGCGACGGTGGGCAGCGAGGACATCAGGGCGCGAATGATAGCGCGCCGGCGCGCGCGGCCGGTCACGCCCCCGACCATTGGCACGGGCGCCGCGCCGGCGCGCGCGTTAGCATCGCCGGCGGTGCGCACGGGCGCGAGGACTCTCGGGGATGCAATGGCACGACATTCGAATGCGGTCTGGCTGGCGGGGGCGCTGCTGATGGCTGGCGCCGGCACGGCAATGGCACAGGCAGTCACCACGGCCGACTACGAGCGCGCGGTGCGGATGCTGGGCGACCGCACTGCGCCGCTGCTGGACCAGGCGCTGAGCAACGCCAGCTGGCTGGACGACGACACCCTGGTGTACCGGCTGGCCGACGGCGGCAAGGTGCAGGTGCTGCGCTTCGATCCGGCCACCGGCAAGTCCATGCCGGCGTTCGATGCGAAGGCGCTGGCCGCGGCGATGAACGCGGCGGCCAATGGCAAGGGCAAGCCGGTCGATCCCGACAAGCTGCCGCCGCTGCAGGTCGAGCGCGAGCCCGACGGCAGCCTGGTGCTGCGCAGCCGCGGCAGCGCGTTCCGCTGCGCCGCAGGCAGTTGCAAGGTGGAAGCGAAGACCGCGTCCAAGTCCGGCAGCGAGCCCGGCGCGGCCTCTCCAGACGGCAAGCGCGAGGCCTTCATCCGCGATTGGAACCTGTGGCTGCGCGATGTCGCCAGCGGCCAGGAAACCCAGCTCACCTTCGACGGCAAGCCCGACTATGGCTATGCCACCGACAACGCCGGCTGGAAGCACACCGACAACGCCATCGTGGTGTGGTCGCCGGACGGCAGCAAGATCGCCACCTTCCAGCAGGACCAGCGCAAGACCAGCACCATGACCATGGTGGGCACCAACGTCGGTGCACCGCGGGTCGAGCAGTGGAAGTACCCGTTCGCCGGCGACAAGGACGTGACGCTGATCGAGCGCGTGATCGTCGATCTGTCCGGCGCCAAGCCGAGGACCGTGCGACTGCAGATGCCGGCCGACCAGCACCGCTCCACCTGCAGCGACGACATCGCCTGCGACGACGGCTGGGAGGACGTGCAGTGGGCGAAGGACGGCAAGACCCTTGCCTTCGTCAGCACCGACCGCGGCCACAAGTCGGCCACCCTGCGCGTGGCCGATGCCGCCACCGGCAAGGTCCGCGACGTGTTCACCGAAACCGTGGCGACGCAGTACCAGAGCGCGCCCACGCTGAGCTCGGTCAACTGGCGCTACCTGCCGGAGAGCAACGAGTTCCTGTGGTTCTCGCAGAAGTCCGACTGGGGCCACCTGTACCTGCATGACCTCGCCACCGGCAAGCTGAAGCGCCAGCTCACCAGCGGCGACTGGAACGTCACCAGGATCCTGCGGCTGGATCCGGCCGCCCGCCAGCTGTGGGTGACCGGCGTCGGCCGCGAGGCCGGCCGCGACCCGTATTTCTCGCACCTCTACCGCCTGTCGATGGACGGCGGCGATCCCCGGCTGCTGACCCCGGAAAACGCCAACCACGCGGTCACCCTGTCCGAGGACGGCAAGTACTTCGTCGACGTGTATTCGACGATTGCCGAAGCCCCGGTGGCGCTGGTGCGCGATGCCGACGGCAAGCAGGTGGCGGCGCTGGCGAAGACCGACCTGACCCGCCTCAAGGCGGCCGGCTGGGTGGCGCCGGAGTCGTTCACGGTCAAGGCCCGCGACGGCAAGACGGATCTGTACGGCCAGATGTTCAAGCCGTCGAACTTCGATCCGAACAAGAAGTACCCGATCGTCACCTACATCTACCCGGGTCCGCAGGTGGGTTCGGTGCGCAGCCGCAGCTTCCAGCCAGCGCACGGCGACCACCAGGCGCTGGCGGAGCTGGGCTTCGTGGTGATCGCGGTGGACGGCATGGGCACGCCGCTGCGCAGCAAGTCCTTCCAGGACGCGTGGTACGGCAACATGGTCGACAACACCCTGCCGGACCAGGTGGCCGCACTGAAGCAGCTGGCCGCGCAGCATCCGTGGATCGATGCCAGCCGCACCGGCATCTGGGGCCATTCCGGCGGCGGCAACGCCACCGTGGCGGCGATGTTCGGCTACCCCGACGTGTACAAGGTCGGCATCGCCGAATCCGGCAACCACGACAACCTCACCTACGAGGACGACTGGGCCGAGCGCTACCACGGCCTGCTGGAAAAGAACGCCGACGGCACCACCAACTACACCGGCCAGGACAACGCGCCGAAGGCGAAGAACCTCAAGGGGAAACTCTTCCTGCTGCACGGCCTGATGGACGACAACGTGCCGCCGCAGTCCACGTTGCAGGTGGTCGATGCGCTGATGAAGGCCAACAAGGACTTCGACCTGCTGCTGCTGCCGCACGCCCGCCACGGCTTCGGCGCGGACAGCTATTACGTGATGCGCCGCCGTTGGGACTACTTCGTGAAGAACCTGCTCGGCGTCGAACCGCCGAGGGAGTACGACCTCAAGCCGATGATGTAACCGAGGCACGGCATGCGCCACGACGCGGGATCTCGTGGAGGAACCAAGGCCAGCGCGATGGTGTTCGCGCTGGCTTTTCTTTTGGCCCATGCGGCGGCGTTGCGCCTGGTTCCCGATGCGGCGGCGGCGTGCTTCGCTTTCCTGATCGCCGTGCCGCACGCCGCCGATGCCGCGACGTCCTTGCAGGCCGCCGTTGCCGCGCTGGACGCGGCCAAGCGGGCGGGTCGCAACCGCGTGGGCGTGGCCGGCGCCGAGGACGGCAGCGAAGCGGCGTCCCCGCGCGCCGGCGGATGACCGCTGCGCTCAGCGCGCCCCTTGCCCGAACAGGATCTTCTTTTCCGCGTCGCTCAGCGCCTTGCCCGCGTCCGGGTTGACCTGCTTCGCTAGCGCGTACGCGCGCTGCGTGGCCGGGCGCGCGGCGATGTCGGAATGCCAGCGCTCGACGTTCGGGAAACGGGTGATGTCCAGCGGCGCCTTCGTGTACGGATTGATCCACGGATAAGCGGCCATGTCGGCGATGCTGTACTCGCCGCCGGCGATGAAAGCGCGGCCTTCCAGCTGCTTGTCCAGCACCCCGAGCAGGCGCTCGGTTTCCTTGCGGTAGCGCTCCTTCGCGTAGGCGATGTCGTCCGGCGCGTACACATGGAAGTGTCCGTACTGCCCGGTCATCGGGCCCAGCCCGGCCATCTGCCAGAACAGCCATTCGTTCACGGCGATCCGCTGGCGCAGCGCGGTGGCCGCATCCGCGCCCTCGGGGATGCCCAGGAAGCGGCTGGTCTTGTTGGCGAGGTAAAGCAGGATCGCGCCGGACTCGAACACCGGGATCGGGGCGCCGCCGTCGGCCGGGGCGTTGTCGACGATGGCCGGCATCTTGTTGTTCGGGGAGATCGCCAGGAAGGCCGGCTCGAACTGCTCGCCCTTGCCGATGTTCACCGGCTTGATGGCGTAGTCCAGCCCGGCTTCCTCCAGGAACAACGTCACCTTGTGGCCGTTCGGCGTGGGCCAGTAATAGAGATCGATCATCGGTCGTGCTCCGTGCGGGGGAGCGCCACTCTAGCGCCGGCAGCGTTGCGTTGGCGGCAACGCCGCGTTGCAGTCAGTGCGCGACCGCGTCCGTCGCGGGCCGGCGTTGTGCGGGTTCCGGCACCACCTGTTTCGCGTCCGCGCCGAGGGTCGCACAGCCGCTGCCGTCGGGCCTGCCGGCATTGCAGCGGTACACACGCACGTAATCGACCAGCATGGCCTGCGGGAACACGGCCGCGTCAATGCCGGTCGCGTTGACCTTGCCAGCCCAGTCGCCGCCGACCGCGAGGTTGAGCAGCAGGTGGTACTTCGACGCCGCGTCGAACGGCGCGCCCGCCGGCGCGTCGACCCACCGGCCGCCCTTGTGCGATTGCGACCACCAGCCGTCCGCGCGCTGGGTCGCGTAGTGCGTGCCGTCCACGTACCAGCGGACTTCGCCGGCCTCCCATTCCAATGCGTAGACGCGGAACCCGTCCGCGGGACTGGCGCCATCCGGCAGCCGGTACGAGGTGCCGGTGTACACGTTCCCCGGGCGGGGGCGACCGTAGTGCAGGGTGCCATGCACGCGCGTCTCCGGCGTGCCGGGCGCTGCGCCGGGTTCGTCGCTGGGCGTGCCCAGGTTCACCGCTTCCATGATGTCGATCTCGCCCGATGACGCCCACGCGCCGTAGGGCGAATCGGTGGGCAGCATCCAGATCGCCGGCCAGCTGCCTTGCCCGCGTGGCAGCTTGGCGCGGACCTCGATGCGGCCGAATGTCCATTCCTGGCGGCGCTTGGTGCGCAGCCGCGCCGAGGTGTAGGGCAGGGTGGCGGTCGCCTTGCCGCCGCCGTCCGGCGCCGCCGCCGCGGTGTAGCGCTCCCTGCGCGCCACGATGTGCAGCGCGCCGTCCCGGACGAAGGCGTTGGCGCGCGGGTGGCGGTCGCGACGACGGGTGTAGCACTGCGATTCGTGGTTGCCGCCGCCCCAGCAGTTCTCTTCCAGGTCCCACTTCGACAGGTCGATGGCGTCGCCGTCGAACTCGTCCTGCCAGGCCAGCATCCAGCCCTCGCCTGCCCCAGTGGCGACATCGCCGCCGGAGGCAAGCAAGGCGGCAAGCAGCGCGAGCATCTGCATCAGCGCACCGGGCACTCGACCTTGCGGTCGAAGTCGGTGCTGGCGGTCACCTTCGACAGCGCCAGTTGCAGGCCGTCGCTGCCGTGCAGGACGAACGGCATGTCCAGCTTGGCGGTATCCACGCCGGCCACGCGCAGGCACTTCAGCTGCACGCCCAGACGCGTCCACTCGCCCTTCCGCAACTGCGCCAGCGCATCGCCCACCGCCACCTCGCCCTGGCAGCCGGTGCCACAGCCGGCGCCGATGGACGCCTTCGCGCCGGCCGGCAGTGCGTCCACCCGCACCGTGGCGACCACGAACACGTCGCCGTTGGTTTCGCGGACCAGATCGATCGGCGTGTTGGAACGCAGTTCGACCGCGCCGGCACCCTTGAACGCGAACTTGCGTGCGCCTTCCTGGACGTCGGTATTGATCGCTTCCATCGCCACCGAGCCGTCGCTGGTGGTGGCATGCGGATGCACGATGTCCATCGCGCCACCGTCGGCGCTGACCAGGCGCAACGTGGAACCGGTGGTCGCCACGCCCTTGTCGAACCACAGGTTGGTGCGCGCGGCGTCCGGGTCGATGCCGGGATCTTCGCTCAGCGCGGCAAGCTCGCCCTTGTCCGCATAGGTCAGGCCGAACCCGAGCGGGAACAGCGGGTCGTAGCCTGCTTGTCCCGCGTTGTTGGCGTACTGGTCGGCACGCTTGGGCCAGCTGAAGCTGAGCTTGCCGTGGAAATCGTGCTGCGGCTTGCCGTCCTTGCCGCGCAGCAGCACATCGGCGATGCCCGCGCCTTCGGAACCGGGCAACCAGGCGGCAACGAAGGCGTCGGCGGCGTTGAGTTCGCGGTTCATCCACAGCGGCCTGCCGCTCAGGAACACCGCGACCACAGGGATGCCGTCGGCCTTGAGCTTCTTGATCAGCTCCAGGTCGCCGGACTTGCCGGCCTTGAACATCAGGTTGGGCAGGTCGCCCTGGAACTCGGCATAGGGGTCTTCGCCGAACACCACCACGGCGACATCGGGCTTGGTGGCGTACTTGCCATCCGCCGCGAGCTCGGCCCGGCCGCCGGCCGCTTCGACCTGCTGGCGGAAGCCGTCCCAGATTGAGTCTGCATTCGGGAAATCCGCGCGCTTGGTGCCGTCGCCCTGCCAGGTCAGCGTCCAGCCGCCGGTCTGCTTGGTCAGGTTGTCGGCGCCGTCGCCGGCCAGCAGCACGTGTTGCGTCGGCGACAGCGGCAGGAGGCCGCCGGCGTTCTTCAGCAACACCAGCGATTCGCGCACCGCGCGGCGTGCCACTGCCCGGTGTTCCGGCGAGCCCAGTTGGTCGAACTTGCCGCCCAGCGTGCGCTGCGAAGGCTTGGGCTTCTCGAACAGGCCCATGCGGAACTTGGTGCGCAGGATCCGCCGCACCGCATCGTCCAGCCGCGCCATCGGGATCTCGCCGGCCTTGACGTGGGCCAGCGTGGATTCGTACAGGCCCTTCCAGCTGTCCGGCGCCATCGCCATGTCCAGGCCGGCGTTGAACGTCTGCGCGCAGTCGGTGTTCGTGCAGCCCTTGACCTGGCCGTGGCCGTTCCAGTCGCCGACCACGAAGCCGCCGAAGCCCATGCGCCCCTTCAGCACGTCGGTGAGCAGGGCCTTGTTGCCGTGCATCTTCTCGCCGTGGAAGCTGTTGTAGGAGGCCATCGCCGACTGCGCGCCGGCCGCGATGGCGGGCACGTAGCCGGCGGCATGCACGTCGCGCAAGACCGCTTCGGTCACTTCGGTATTGCCCTGGTCCTTGCCGTTGGTGGTGCCGCCGTCGCCCAGGAAATGCTTCACAGTGGTCATGACGTGGCGGTCGTCCAGGAAGTCGGCCGCGCCGGCCTTGCCCTGCAGTCCTTCGACCATCGCCGGCGCCAGCATCGCCACGATCTCCGGGCTTTCCGAATAGCCTTCGTAAGTGCGGCCCCAGCGGTCGTCCTGCGGCACCGCCACGGTGGGCGCGAACGTCCATTCCATGCCGGTGGTGCGCGTTTCGGCGGCGGTGATGCGACCGATCTCGCGGATCAGCTCGGGATCGCGGGTCGCGCCCAGGCCGATGTTGTGCGGGAACAGGGTGGCGCCGACGATGTTGCTCTGCCCATGCACGGCGTCGATGCCCCAGATCACCGGGATCGCATGGCCGCCGTGCGAGGTGTCCATCGAGGCCTCCCAGAAGGCATCGGCCAGCGCCAGCCAGTCCTTCGGCGGCGCGTTGTAGCGCTTGCCGGGATCGGAGCCGCCGCCGGCCAGGATCGAACCCAGCCGGTACTTGCGCAGGTCGTCCGGGGTGATCGAATCGATGTCGCCCTGGATGATCTGGCCGACTTTTTCCTCCACCGTCATCGTGGCCATCAGCGCGTCGATGCGCTGCTCCAGCGCGGCATCGCGCGGCAGCGGCCACGCCGGCTGCGGCCAGACGGCCGGATGGATCGCTGGGGCATCCATCGCAGGCGCCGGGGCGACGGTCCGCGCCTGCGGTGAGCAAACGCAGGCCAGGAGAAGCGCGGAGGCCAGCACGCGGCGGCGCAGGGCGGGCTTGGCGGGTGAGCGAGGCGTCATGGCGGGCTTCCGTGGTCAGGAGTGGGCGAAGATGCGGCAGCGCGGTATGACAGCGCTGTCAGGCCCGGGCAGAATACGATGTGTGCATCCCAATGGCTTGCTGCATAGCGGCAAGCCGCGCTGGCGCGCCGGGAGCAACCATACAGGCGCATTTTCGAGGCAAGGACATGGGCGGCAGGCGCGCGCCGGGGGCCACCCCGGCACCGGAGAACAGCAGGGCGAAGGCGGCGCGCGTGCGCATCGAGGACGTGGCGGAAACCGCCGGGGTTTCGATGAAGACCGTTTCGCGCGTGCTCAACAACGAGCCGAACGTCTCGGAGCGCACCCGCCAGCGGGTCGAAGCCGCGGTGGAAACGCTGCGCTACCGTCCCTTGCCTTCGGCGCGGGTTCTGGCGGGGCGGCGCTCCTACCTGGTGGCGATGCTGTTCGACAACCCGTCTCCGAACTACCTGATGGAAATCGAGATGGGCGTGCTCGATGCCTGCCGGGCCCAGCATTACAACCTGATGCTGGCACCGCTCGCCTACGACGATCCGGACCTGGCCCGCAAGGTCGAGTCGCTTGTGGTGCAATCGCAACTGGACGGCGTTCTGCTCACGCCGCCGCTTACCGACGACGTGGCCCTGCTCGAGCGGCTGGGCGACCTGGGGGTGCCTTACTCAAGCGTGTCGGCGAAGGAGCAGAACCGCCACGTCGGCGTGGTGGTGGACGAATACGGCGCAGTCTGCGCGATGATGGAGCACCTGGCCTCGCTGGGGCATGTCCGCATCGCCCACATCAAGGGCCATCCCGCGCACGGTGCCAGCGGCTGGCGGCTGGCCGGCTACCGCGAAGGATTGCGCCGCGCCGGCCTGCGCTACGACGCCGCGCTGGTGGTGGACGGCGAGTTCTCCTACGAATCCGGCCATGCCGCGACGCTGCGGCTGCTTGACCTTCCACAGCCGCCCACCGCGATCTTCGCCGCCAACGACGACATGGCCGCCGGCGCGGTGTGCGCGATCTTCGAGCGCGGGCTATCGGTGCCGCGGGATGTCTCGGTCTGCGGGTTCGATGACACCCCGATCGCGCACCACATCCACCCGGCGCTCACCACGGTGCGCCAGCCCACCCGCGAGATGGGCCGGCTGGCGGCGGCCGAGCTGCTCAAGGAGATCCGCGAGCTGGGCAGCGGCGGCATCGTCGACATGTCCTACACGCTGCAACTCCGGCGTTCCACGGGGGCCGTTGGCTGACGTCCGCGCGGCGACGGACGATCGCCGCCGCGCAGGGAGCGCGGCTCAATGCCCGCCGCTAGCCGCCAGCTTGTCCAGGTCGATGCCCTGCTTGCGCAGGATGCCGCTGGCGCGCAGCGCGTAGAACGCGAGGTAGGCGAAGCAGGCCACGCCGACCCAGAAGCTCATGTGCACGCCCACGCTGTCGGCCAGGGCGCCCTGCGCCCAGCTCACCAGCCCGCCGCCCATGATCATCATGATCAGCAGGCTGCTGCCCTGGTTGGTATGGCGGCCCAGGCCGGCGATCGCCAGCGCGAAGATGCACGGCCACATGGTGCTGCAGAACAGGCCCACGCTGATGAAGGCCACGGTGCTGGTCTTGCCGGTGGTGAACATGCCGACCAGCAGCGCGGCGATCCCGCACAGCGCGAAGTACAGCAGCATCCGCGCGGGGTTGCCGCGGCTGAGCAGGGTGGCCGCGATCATCAGCACGATGACGAAGGCGTAGCCGTAGAACTGCGAGACGTCGTGCTGGGCGATGGCATTGACCGCCAGGTACACGCCGAAGGCGAGGAACGGCAGGATCAAGGTCAGCAGCTTCTTCGCGCTGGCGCCCACTTCGAACGCGCCGGCCGCGCCGGTCCAGCGGCCGATCATCAGGCTGGCCCAGTACAGGGACACGTACGGCGCCAGGTGCTGGGTTTCGATGCCCAGCCCCTCGTGCAGGTAGGCCGGCAGATTGCTGATGGTGGACACTTCCACGCCCACGTACACGAAGATCGCCAGCATCCCCAGCACCAGCTGCGGGTAGGCGAAGGCGGAGCGCCGATGCGCCAGCTTCGTGCTGTCCTCGGCCTCGTCCACCGCCACCGCGTCCAGGTCGATCTTGTTCGGCACCGACGAGAACTTGATGAACAGCGCCACCAGCACGAACGCGGCACCCAGCACCAGGTACGGCGTCTTGACGCTTTCGATGCTGGCCTCGGTGTTGCCCGCGGCCAGGCTGCCGAAGATGGCGAAGCTGACCAGCAGCGGGCCGATGGTGGTGCCGAAGTTGTTGATGCCGCCGGCCATGGTCAGCCGCTGCGCGCCGGTGGCCGGGTTGCCCATCACGATCGCCAGCGGATTGGCGGCGATCTGCTGTAGCGCGAAGCCCAGCCCGACGATGAACAGGCCCGAGAGCATCAGCTTGAACGAGCCGCTATTGGCCGCCGGATAGAAGAGCAGGGTGCCCAGCGCCGAGATCAGCAGGCCCACGCAGATGCCGTTCTTGTAGCCGATCCGGTTCAGCAGGTCCTGGCCGGCCGCCTTGGACACTCCGAAATAGATCAGCGAGCCCACCGTGTAGGCCACGTAGAACGCCACCGACACCAGTTGGCTCTGCGCCTGGCTCAGGTCGAAGGCCTTCTTGAACACCGGGATCAGGATGTCGTTGCTGGCGGCGACGAAGCCCCAGAAGAAGAACACCGTGATGAGGACGCCGAACTGCGACCAACGGGTTTGCTGGGCCATGTCTTCCTCGTCGCCTGCGGGCGATATGTCGTCGGATGTGGAACCGCCCCGCTGCTCCCCGCGGCGGATGCGGCGCAAGGCTGCAGTCTGCCACGGGGAGCCGCGGGGCGGGGAGGGTCAGAACTGGTAGCGCGCGCGCAGCCCGTAGCTGCGGGCATCGTTGAGGAAGCGCACGTTGATGCCGGAGCCGACCAGCGCCTTCTGGGACACATCCTTGTTGAGCAGGTTGCTACCCCAGGCCTCGAAGCGCCACTTGCCGCTCATGGTGGTGAAGCCGATGCCGGCGTTGAGCGTGGTCGCGGCGGACTGCCGGTCCGGGAAGCCGGCCTGGCGCGCGGTTTCCACGTGGTCCACCGTGCCCGCGGTGTCGGCGATGAAGACCACGTCGCGCTCGTTGTACTGGGTCAGGAAAAACGACGAGCGGTACGAGGCCAGGATCTGCCAGTCCAGCGTGCCGCGCGCGAGTTCGCTGATGTGCTGCAGGCGGGCGTTGAAGGTGAGCTTCGACGCCAGCGGCAGTTCGTTGCCGGACAGGTCGATGATCGAGGTGATCCCGCCGGCGCCGTAGTTCTGGCTGCGCACGTCGGCCACCTTGCCCTTCTTGATCTCGCTGTCGAGCCACAGCGCATTGAGGTTGAGCATGAACCCATGGTCGAAGCGCAGCACGCTCTCCGCCTCGACGCCGTACAGGGTGGACTTGCCGACGTTGCGGTTGACCAGCGAATAGCCGGTGGCCTCGCCCAGCTCGTTGACCGCGATCACCGCCAGGTCCTGGAACACCTGGTCGGAATAATCGTAGTAGAACGCGGAGACGTTGAAGGTGGACGGGCGGCCGAACCATTCGCCGGTCAGCTTGCTGCCCACTTCCCAGGCGACGATGGATTCCGGCTTGAAGGTTTCCGGGATCTCGTCGGCATGGAAGGTGTCGTTGAAGCCGCCGGCCTTGTGGCCGCTGGATACCGTGGCGTACAGCAAGTGGTTGGGTGTGCGGTCGTACTCCAGGCCAACGCGCCAATCGGTGAAGTTGAACTTGCTTTCGCCGAACTGCTGCGCGGGGATGCCGCTGACCTGCACCCAGCTCTGGTAAGGGCAGTCGATGGTGTCGCCGCCGATGTCGGGCCGATCCACACATCCGAACGCGCCGCCCTCGGCGGCCGGGCCGAGCTGCTGGAGGATGGTGTCGTTGATGCCATAGGAGGCGATGCCCTCCAGCAGGAACCGCGCCTTGTCGGCCTGCGACACGATGCCGCTCACGTCGAAGTTGGGCCGATCCATGAACGCCGGGTAGAAGCCGGGCGTGCCGACACGCGTGGCGAAATCGCCGCCCTGGCCGGGCAGCCCCATGGCCCAGTTGCCGCCGATGCCGTAACGCGACTTGAACTCGGTGGTCCGGCGCACGCCGCCTTTCAGGCGCAGCGTGTCGTTGACGTCGAAGGTGCCGTCGAAGAACCCGGCGGTGGAGCGGCCCTTGACGTCCGGCATGGTGAATTCCGTGCCGGAGTACCACTTGCCCTTGTCCACCAGCGACAGGTAGCCGACCTGCTGCTTCTCGTTGAAATGGAACAGGCCCGTGGTCCAGCGGAAGCGCTGGTCGTCGCTGGAGGACAGGCGCAGTTCGTGCACCTGCGACTTCGACAGCGTCAGCCAGTACTGGGTGGAGTAGTTGTCGTAGTCGATGCCACCCGGGTTAGTGGCGCTGGCCTGGTCGATGTTGCGACCCGGCCACAAGATGCCCTCGCTGGCGGCGTTGGTCTGGCGGAAGTCCACGTCGCGGTAGCTGCCGCTGTATTCCAGCGTGACCGGGCCGAAGTCGTAGCTGATGTTGGTCTGGAAGCCCCAGTTGGTGCTGTCCAGCTTGCCCTCGACGCCGCGGTAGATCACCTTGCGCAGTTCCATGTCGTCCGGCGAGTACCCCGCGCGCGCGGCGCCGATGATGTTCGCACCGGGATAGCCGGTTCCGCCTTCCTTGCCGATGTCGGCCATCGCGAAGATCGACAGCTTGTCGTCCGGCTTGAACAGGAACGACACGCGTGCGCCCCTGTCGTCCTGGACGCCGGCCGGCTTCAGGTTCTGCGCCTTGCCGGCATTTTCGAAGGAGGAATCCTTCTCCACCTTGTAACCGGCCACGCGCAGTGCCGCGGTGTCGCCCAGCGGCAGGTTCAGCGCGAACTCGCCGCCGCGGTGGTCGCGGTTGCCCGCCTCCATCTGGACGTAGCCGCCGAACGTACCCAGGTCCGGGCGCTTGGTGATGATGTTGAGGGTGCCGGCCAATGCATTGCGACCGCGCAGGGTGCCCTGCGGGCCCTTGTTGACCTCGACGCGCTCGACGTCGTAGAACATGCCGCCCAGCCCGCGCGGGCGCGGGATGTAGGCGCCGTTGATGTGCGGCGCGGCGCCGGGGTCGCCCAGTTCGGTGTTGTTGGCGGAACCCACGCCGCGGATGAAGATCTCCAGGTTGCCTTCCTGGTTGGCCATGCTCATGCCGGGCACCAATGCCTGGATGTTGCGCAGCTCGTTGTTGATGCCCAGCGCGCGGGCGTCCTCGCCGGAAATCGCCTGTGCGGTGCCGGCGTACTTCTGCAGATCCTGCTCGCGGCGCTCGACGGTGACCACCACCTTGTCGAGCGTGGTGGCGTCGCGCGTGGCGTTGGCGGCCGGCGTCTTGCCGTCCTGAGTCTCCGTTGCGGATTGCGCAAGCGCGGGCGCCGCGGTCGCGGCGATGAGCGACGCGAGGATAGCGCGGGCGAGCGTGTGTTGCCGGCAATGACGGGTCATGTTCGTGTCTCCCCAGAGTTCTTGACCGTTCGTGCAGGCCGGCCTGAGGCCGGGTCGCGGTCGTTGTACCCACCATTTGACAGCGCTGTCAATTGATTCCGAAGACCAAGCGCCCGACTGCCGCAAAAGCGCGGCACAGACGCGTTGCAGGAGGAAATATTCGTTGCGGCGCAACATGCCGACGCGCAACGTGGCGGCAGTCGCCTTGTGCAATGCAGCGAGCGGCCGCTACCCTCCACGCTCCGCCACCGGCCCTCCCGAGCATGTCCGACCTGCATCCTTCCCGCCTGCGCCCGCTGCCCACCCTGATCTTCGCCTCGCGCTGGCTGCAGCTGCCGCTGTACCTGGGCCTGATCGTGGCCCAGGGCGTCTACGTTGTGCTGTTCCTGAAGGAGCTGTGGCACCTGATCCACGGCGCGGTGAGCCTGAGCGAGCAGGACATCATGCTGCTGGTGTTGGGCCTGATCGACGTGGTGATGATCTCCAACCTGCTGATGATGGTGATCGTGGGCGGCTACGAGACTTTCGTGTCGCGGATGCAGCTGGAGAACCACCCCGACCAGCCGGAGTGGCTGAGCCACGTCAACGCCAGCGTGCTCAAGGTGAAGCTGGCGATGGCGATCATCGGCATCTCCTCGATCCACCTGTTGAAGACCTTCATCGAGGCCGGCACGCTCGGCGGGCTGCCGCTGTGCGGCGGCGGCCGCGGCGGTCGCGACCACGCTCGCCAAGAGCTGCACCAAGGTCACCGCCACCGGGGTGATGTGGCAGACCATCATCCACTGCGTGTTCATCCTGTCGGCGATCGGCATCGCCTACACCGACCGGCTGATGGCGGCGCACAGCGGCAAGCGCGGCGGGCACTGAGCGCCCCGGGGGCGCGTCGGCCGGCATCGCAACGCTGACGTCGGCGCACGCCCCGCGATTCATGGCGGCACCGCTCCGCTAAAATGACGGGATGGATGTCTCCCACCTCCTCGACGGGCTGAACCCGGCCCAGCGCGAGGCCGTTTCCGCCGCGCCCGGCCATTACCTCGTGCTGGCGGGCGCCGGCTCCGGCAAGACCCGTGTGCTCACCCACCGCATCGCCTGGCTGCACGAGGTGTTCGGCGTGCCGCTGCACGGCATCCTCGCCGTCACCTTCACCAACAAGGCGGCGGGCGAGATGCGCGCGCGCATCGCCGCGCAGTTGGGCGGCGAGCCGCGCGGCGCGTGGATCGGCACCTTCCACGGCCTGGCCCATCGCCTGCTGCGCCTGCACTGGCAGGAGGCGAAGCTGCCGGAAGGCTTCCAGGTGTTGGACAGCGACGACCAGCTGCGCCTGGTCAAGCGCGTGGCGCAGCAGCTGGAGCTGGACGACGGCCAGTTCCCGCCGCGCCAGATCGCCTGGTGGATCAACGCGCAGAAGGACGAGGGCCGCCGCCCGCAGCACATCCAGCCGGCGGCGAACGACCCGTGGAACGACGCCCTGCTGCGCGCCTACGCCGCCTACCAGGAACGCTGCGAGCGCGCCGGGCTGGTGGACTTCGCCGAGCTGCTGCTGCGCGCGCACGAGCTGCTGCGCGAGAACCCGGCACTGCTGGCGCATTACCGCCACCGGTTCGGGCAGATCCTGGTGGACGAGTTCCAGGACACCAACGCCATCCAGTACGGCTTCGTGCGCCTGCTGGCGGGCGACAGCGGGCAGGGGGCTTCTGGACAGGTTTTCGTGGTCGGCGACGACGACCAGGCCATCTACGGCTGGCGCGGCGCCAAGGTGGAGAACGTGCAGCGCTTCCTGCGCGACTTCGCCGGCGCGCAGACCATCCGCCTGGAGCAGAACTACCGCTCCACCAGCAACATCCTCAACGCCGCCAACGCGGTCATCGCCCACAACGACGATCGCCTGGGCAAGCGCCTGTGGACCGAGGCCGGCGAAGGCGAGGCCATCGACCTGTACGCCGCCTACAACGAGATGGACGAGGCCGCCTACGTGGTGGACCGGATCGCGCAGTGGGTGCGCGACGGCGGCAGCCACGGGGACGCCGCCATCCTGTATCGCAGCAATGCGCAGTCGCGCGCGTTCGAAGAGGAGCTGCTGAAGCGGCAGATCCCGTACCGCGTCTACGGCGGCATGCGCTTCTTCGAGCGCGCCGAGATCAAGGACGCGCTGGCCTACCTGCGCCTGCTGGCCAACCGCGACGACGACGCGGCGTTCGAGCGCGCGGTCAACACGCCCACCCGCGGCATCGGCGACCGCACCCTCGACGAGATCCGTCGCGCCGCGCGCGAACACCGCGAGTCGCTGTGGCGGGCCTCGCGCCGGCTGTGCGAGCACTCCACGCTGGCCGCGCGCGCGCGCAACGCGGTGGCCGGCTTCGTGCAGCTGATCGACGCGCTGGCCGGCGAAACCGCGGCGATGCCGCTGGCGGAGAAGACCGACCACGTGCTGGCCCGCTCCGGCCTGCGCGTGCACTACGAGAACGAATCGCGTGGCCAGCAGGATTCGCGCACCGACAACCTCGACGAACTGGTGTCGGTGGCCTCGCGCTTCGTGCGCGGCGACGAAGAGGACGCAGCGTCGATGCCGGAACTGGTGGCCTTCCTCGCCTACGCGGCGCTGGAGGCCGGCGAAGGGCAGGCGCAGGCGGGCGAGGACGGCGTGCAGCTGATGACCCTGCACAGCGCCAAGGGCCTGGAGTTCCCGCTGGTGTTCCTGGTCGGGCTGGAGGAAGGCCTGTTCCCCAACATGCGCTCCGCCGAGGAGCCGGGCCGCATGGCCGAGGAGCGCCGGCTGGCCTACGTGGGCATCACCCGCGCCCGCCAGCAGCTGGTGCTGTGCCACGCCGAGTCGCGCCGCATCCACGGCAGCGACATGTACGGCCTGCCGTCGCGTTTCCTGCGCGAGATCCCGAAGGCCCTGCTGCGCGAGATCCGCCCGAAGCAGCAGCCCAGCTTCGCCCGCGGCGGTTTCTCCCAGCCGCCGCGCCGCGACTTCGGCCACGCGCCGCTGGAAGCGCCGCCGGTGCGGCTGGGCGCCAACGTGCGCCACCCCAAATTCGGCACCGGCTTCGTCACCGACGTGGAAGGCAGCGGTCCGCACGCCCGCGTGCAGGTGAACTTCGACGAGGTGGGCAGCAAGTGGCTGGTGTTGGCGTACGCGAACCTGACGCCGGCGTGATGGCTGGCGTGCTTACCAGCTGAACAGCCTGTAGTAGGTCATCGGCCCGCCCTTGGCGTCGGCGTCGTTGACCACGCCGTCGCCATTGCGGTCGTAGATGTAGTAGGTGGGGCCGCGCGCGGGCACCACCTTGACCATGGTCAGGCGCCCGTTGACGCGGTATTCGGTGATCATGTCGCCGTTGGCCTCGGTGCGGGTGGCGGGCACCGCGTTCTGCGCGAGCATTTCTTCCGGTGAGGCGGTGGTGCAGGCGGCCAGCGCCAGGGTCAAGGCGAAGGGAAGGGCGATGCGCATGGCGGTGGCCTCGTGGCGGGTGCGTCCAGTATGCGCGATGCGCGGCGGGCCGGCTCAGCCGTCCGCCGGCGCGTCCAGCTCGAGGAAGCCGCCGGACTGGCGCTGCCACAGCTGGGCGTACAGCCCGCCGCTGGCCAGCAGCTGCTCGTGCGTGCCCTGTTCGACGATGCGCCCGGCGTCCATCACCACCAGCCGGTCCATCGCCGCGATGGTGGATAGGCGGTGGGCGATGGCGATGACCGTCTTGCCCTGCATCAGCCGGTACAGGTTTTCCTGGATCACCGCCTCCACTTCCGAATCCAGCGCCGAGGTCGCCTCGTCCAGCACCAGGATCGGTGCGTTCTTCAGCAGCACGCGGGCGATGGCGATGCGCTGGCGCTGGCCACCGGATAGCTTCACGCCGCGCTCGCCCACCTGCGCATCCAGCCCGCGCTGGCCCTGCGAATCCGCCAGTTCGGCGATGAAGCCGTCGGCGTTGGCCTGGCGCGCCGCGTCCAGCAGCTCCGCCTCGCTGGCATCGGGGCGGCCGTAGAGGATGTTCTCGCGCACCGAGCGGTGCAGCAGCGAGGTGTCCTGGGTGACCACGCCGATCTGCGCCCGCAGCGAATCCTGCTGCACGCTGGCCACGTCGATGCCGTCGATGGTGATGCGCCCGGCTTCCACGTCGTGGAAGCGCAGCAGCAGGTTGACCAGGGTGGACTTGCCCGCGCCGGAGCGGCCGACCACGCCGATCTTCTCGCCGGCGCGGATGTGCAGGCCGAGGTGTTCGATCACCCCGCCGCCCTTGCCGTAGTGGAAGGCCACGTCCTCGAAGCGGATCTCGCCGCGCACCGGCGGCAGCGCCGGCGCGCCCGGCGCATCGTCCACCGTGGGCGGCAGCGAGATCGAGCTGATGCCGTCGTGCACGGTGCCGATGTTCTCGAACAGCGCCGACAGCTCCCACATGATCCAGTGCGACATCCCCAGCAGCCGCAGCGCCAACGCCGCGGCCACCGCCACCGCGCCGGTGCTGGCCGCGCCCTGCAGCCACAGCCAGATGCCCAGCGCCGCCACCGACGCCAGCAGCGCCATGTTCAGCGCGTACAGCAGGCTGTAGACGCCGGTGGCCAGCCGCATCTGCCGGTAGACGGTGGCGAGGAAGCCGCCCATCGCCTCGCGCGCGTAGGCCTGCTCGCGGCGCGAGTGCGAGAACAGCTTGACCGTGGCGATGTTGGTGTAGCTGTCCACGATGCGGCCGGTCATGGTGCTGCGCGCATCGGCCTGCTGCTGCGAGACCTTGCCCATCCGCGGCACGAACCAGCGCATCAGCAGTCCATAGCAGGCCAGCCAGCCGGCGAACGGCAGCATCAGCCGCCAGTCGGCGCTGGCCGCCACCAGCAGGGTGCCGCCGAAGTACACCAGCACGTAGTTGCCGATGTCGAACAGCTTCACCACGGTTTCGCGCACCGCCAGCGAGGTCTGCATCAGCTTGGTGGCGATGCGGCCGGCGAACTCGTCCTGGAAGTAGCCCATCGACTGCCGCAGCAAGTAGCGGTGCACGTTCCAGCGGATCCGCATCGGGAAATTGCCCAGCAGGGTCTGGTGCTGCACCGCCGAGTTCAGCCACGTCAGCAGCGGCAGCGCCAGCAGCACCAGCGCGGCCATCCAGGCCAGCCGCGGGCCTTCCTGCGCGAGGAAGCCACCGATCCCCAGCGCGGCCATGCGGTCCACCAGCGCGCCGACATAGGCATACAGCGCCACTTCGGCCAGCGCGATGGCGGCGGTGGTGGCCGCCATCAGCAGCAGCCACGGTTCCGCGCCGCGGGTGAAGTGGCGGCAGAACGCGTACAGCCCGGTGGGCGGCTGCGCGGGCGGTGCGTCGGGAAAGGGATCAAGGCGGCTTTCGAACCAGCGCAGCATGGCTCAGAACTCGTGCAGTTGGATGCGTATTTTGCCGGCTTTTCCCGTCATTCCAGCTACTGTTGCTACTGTGCAGATGCAAGCCGGCCATAGCGTTCCGGGTCGATCCGGAGCAGTTCATTGATGGCAGCCTCACGCTCTTTTCCTGCCATATTCTTCAGCAAGGCTTGGATTTCAGCCTGGATGCTGCCGGAACTCGCGCCACGCGCCTCTGCCTTGCGATACCACTCATGTCCAAGTTCGTAGTTCCCTTGCTGGATATGCACCGCACCCAACAGGGTGCATGGTCGGAAGTCTTTGGGTTGCAGCACATGGGCTTTCTCGCCCATTGATTGGGCCGCAGCAAGGTTCCCTAGGGAAGGTCTGAACAACTCGCCACCTGTCGGCGACAATAGCGCCTCACCTCCGGGATGACT